>QMPG01000016.1 GCA_003648455.1 Bacteroidota bacterium | reverse complement strand
AGATTTTGAAAACGCAGTAAAAAAAGCAACTGACGAAAAAATAAAAGAAGAAAAGTTAAATGAACGATTAGAAGCTATTGCAAAAGCTTCAACTATTTATCCTGATGTATTACAACATTTAGGAGAACTAAGAACTTCAATAGAAAAACTTAATGACACTATTTCTTTAGTGCAAAGCAACCAGAAAGATGCTATGGGAAGATATGAAAATCTCGCTGTAGATTTAAGTGGCGTTTTTGACAAAGTAAGAAGTGCAACTGAAGCTATAGATGAATTAGAAGATAGACTTGTTGATAGAAATAACTCAAATTCATTAATTGAAGTTATAACTAATTTAATAGAAAACCAAAACAAAGAAATGACAGATCAAAATAATAACAAGTCAATTATATCTATATTGAAAAAAAGTATTAACGTGCAATCAACCGTGACATGGATTATGTTATCAGCGTTAACGATATTCACAATAATAGGTAGAATATTTGGTGATTAAAAAAGGACACAATTAAGTGTCCTTTTTTATATTAACTACATTTACTCCAACCACAATCAGGACAAGCAAGACAACCTTCTTGATAAATTAAATTATCGTTTCCACATTCAGGACAGTCGTGAGAGGTTTTAACTTCTTCGCCTTCTTTAATATATTTCTTTAAAACTCTACTTACAGTTCTCTCAAATCCCATAAAGTTTTTATCTTTATTAAGTTGTTCTACTATGAACTGCAATGATACATTGTGTCTAATACTCATAGAGATAAATCTACCTAAAGTTCCATAAACAGAATCAAATGAACTTACAATATCTTCAATATAAGTTTTGTCTTTTCCGTTTTCTACAATAAGAGAATACTTTCCCCTTCCGGATTTTCTAATTATGCCTGATTTGTTTTTATCGAAATCAAATTCTTTATCAACATTTTTTGTGACAAAAATCTCATAAGGTGTATTATTATATTTACCAACAAGAAGAATATATTTATCTCCCTTATAAGTTAATTCATGTACATCACAAGGTAAATCCTTTGGCCTTTTAGGTGTAGTTCTTTCAACTTCAATTTTTTTATCTATCTCTAAAATTCCTTTCATGCTTCCTTCTGGATTAAATGTTGTAAATCCCTTTAATCCATTATCATAAGCGTGTTCAAATAAATTTTTATACTCTTCATAAGTTGTTCCATAAGGAAGATTTAAAGTTTTACTTATACTGTGATCTATATACTTTTGAAATATGATTTGAATATCCATAGCATCATAAACATCAATATTAAAAGTTGTTTTGAAAAACTCTGGAGCATCTCCTGTAAATTCAAACCCATTTTTTTCAAGATATTCTAAATATTTCAACCAAGCATAATCATAAACAGTTTCGGATTTTGTTTCGTCACTCTTTCCTGTTCTGATGTTTCTAACATAACTCAAATTAAAAGCTGGCTCAATACCGGAACTACAATTTTGTCCAATCGACAATGAGGTTGTTCCGGTTGGAGCCACAGTATTCATTGCAATATTTCTTAATCCATGTGTCTTAATAATTGCTTGTAACTTTTTAGGTAATTCTTTAATGAATGGTGATTTAATTAACTCTTCATTAATACACGCAGGGAAAGCACCTTTTTCTTCAGCTAATAAAGCAGAGGTTTTATAAGATTTATTTCTTAAAACTTTACCTATAAGCTCTGAAAGGACTTTTGATTCTTCGCTTCCATAACTCATACGAAGCATAGAAAATACATTTCCAAGCCCTGTAAATCCAAGCCCTATTCTTCTCCACTGCTTAGACATATCTAAAATTTTATCTAATGGATATTCAGTTGCATCTAATACATTATCAAGGAAACGAATCCCAACTTCAACATATTTTTTAAACTCATCTATATCAAAAAATGCATCTGATGTGAAAGCATTTACTACAAACTGTGTAAGGTTTAACGCACTTAAACAACAAAGTGAATAAGGTGGCATTACAATTTCCCCACAAGGATTTACTTCAAAAATCTGGAAACCATACGCTCCGTTGTTCATTCTATTAACTGTATCGAGGTTAAGAATTCCGGGCTCATTATGAGTAAAAGCATTCATTGTCATTAATTTATAAAGATATTTTGCTTTAATTGTTTTATAGACAGTTCCTTCCCAGATTAAATCCCAGTCTGCGTCTGCTTTAACCGCATTCATAAATTTATCAGTAATGCCAACAGAGATATTAAATTGTGTTAATGCTTTATTTTCATCTCCTCTTTTTGCGAGGATAAAATCTTCAATTTCAGGGTGATCTACATTTAAGATACCAATATGTGCAGCTCTTCTACTACCACCTGTTTGAATTACTTTTGCGCTTTCATTAAATACTTTCATAAAAGAAATTACACCTGATGAAACTCCACCAGTTGATAGTCCTGCGTCTTTAGGTCTTAGCTTTGAGAAGTTTAATCCAACTCCTCCACCAGTTCTTGATATTAATGCATCTTCTCTAAGTGAGTTATATATACTTTCAATACTATCTTCTACTGATATTGTATAACAATTATTATAGAAAGGCATTCTCGCATCCGGTCTTGCGTTTGCTAAAATTCTTCCTGCTGGAATAAGTTTTGTTGTTGAAATAGCTTCATAAAACTTATTTTCCCATTTTTCTTTTAGTTGTTCTGTTGGTTCGACACGAGCAATTTCTTTAGCAACCCCTCTAAATACTTCGTCCTCTGTTTCTTCCCCATTTATCATATATTTCTTTTTAAATATTTCACCGCTGATGCTTTGCATCCAATTAAATTTTTCTGACATTCATTCTCCTTTTTAGTGTCTTTAACTTAACGACAGATTAAATTCCTGTTGAGCTAAATCCACCTTCTCCACGAGCTGTGTCATCTAATTTATCTGTTAATGAAAACTCTGCTTGTTCTACTTTTGCCACTACCATCTGGGCAATTCTATCCCCTTTAGAAATAAAGAATTTTTCTTTTCCTAAGTTCTGTAAAATAACTCCAACCTCTCCTCTATAATCAGAATCTATTGTTCCTGGCGCATTAGGAATTGTAATTCCAAATTTTAAAGCCAATCCGGATCTGGGCCTGATTTGTACTTCATATCCTTTAGGAATTGCAAATCTTAATCCTGTTGGTATTACTCTTATATCTCCTGGCAAAATCATATAATCTACTGTCGATTTTAAATCAGCTCCCGCTGATCCCTCTGTTGCATATACAGGAAGATATTCTTCCGCTGTTGTTTCAATATAAATCAAATATATCTCCTTCTTGTTGTATTTTAATAATACCATATTATTCTTTTTTTGTCAAGCTTGAACACTAATACTTACTAAATTAGTGTTAAACTTCCAAAAATTGCAACTACTACTAAGTTGCTTATTATTAACAGGCAAAATATTGCCTGTTGGTTTGGAGAGCAATTTATTGCCTTGTTTGCGCATAAAAAAGGTGATGAGGTCTGTTGAATCCTCATCACCAAAAAAAGGGGGTATATAGTCCGGAGACTATTTATTCTATAAATAAACTGACCACTGAGCGATGATTGTGCTATCGTGTGATTTGAAAATAGGTGCGATATTTCTGGTTGCCCACATTAGACCACCAGGCATTTTCTGATAAGAAGAATATTCTAATTGTGTTGTAGTATCATCATTATCACCATTATCAGCAGGAACAGTATTTCGAAGCAACATAGCTGAATCTGCAAAGAGACCAGCAACTTTTAGTGTATACCCATTATAAGGATAGAATTCACCAGCTTCTTGTTTTGGCATGATAACTGTGAAAGTGATTTTAGATTCAAGATGTTCAGTTCCGGCAATTAATCCCATTTCAAGTTTTGCTTCACTATCTTGCATAAACCTTAAATCTCTTCTTGCGTAAATGAAAGAAGGTTGTCCAATTCCTCTATAAGAACCAGTAGCGAAAAAAGGTGCAGAACCTGTAAGAACAGTAATACCGTTTGTTCCATTATAGGTAGCGTTTTTAATTGCTCCTTTAACTCCAAAACTATCTTCATCTACTGGATTATCTTCATCAGATAAAGCAGCTGAATAAACATCATTTACTGTTCTTGTTTTTGATAGTTCAAAAGCAGCTCCATCCCAGTAGTTTGAATAGAAGTTTTCATCATTAGGATTTGTTATTATAAATTCTTCAAAAGTTGGTTGATCCCAACTTCCATTACTAGCGTTTCCATAACCACCTTGATCTGAACCAGCTCGTTCATCATCACTTACATCCTGCCAACTTCGATATTCAATACCTGTTCCAAACAACATTTTTGTAGGAAAAAATGGATAAACATATCCATCAACAATATTATCATCAAGACCAGCACTTGGTGGATATTCTGCAGTGTTAGGTAGTGACCAATATTTTTCATAACTAGAGTTATCTCCAAGATATTGTTCGTTAGAAATTAATGTTCCATCAACATTTGCTGTATTACTATGATCTAAAGAAACAGGACTTCTTCTGGATCTTGCCCCAAATCCATTTACAACTCGATCTCCATGAGTTGTATAAACTTCACCAGTCATTAAATGCATTGTTGCGTGTTTTGCCCAATTAGTTACAACATTATGTTGTTTGTCGTGGTGGTAGATTTTTCCGTCTTTGTCAAGACCCCAAATTTCTAATTCACCTTTGAATTGCATATTCATATCATCCATATTATTATCCTTACGCTGAGCTTCCGCTTCCAATTCTTTAACAGTTTCAGCTATGTCGTCTTTTAGCAAGTTCTTTCTCCTAATTATCTTTACAACTATTTATGTATTAACCACCAGATGTAGTTGCTGCTCCGGATGTTGTTGCTTGTCCAGATGCTTCAAAATTATAAACTACATCAGTTTCTGCAGAACCACTTGTATCTGCTCCGCCAACCATATCATATTCATATCCTAAATATGAAGTAATTGCAGCTCCGGAAGTTACTGAACCACCAGATGTTTCAAAATTATAAACTACATCAGTTTCTGCAGAACCGGAAGTTGTTGAACCACCACTAGATTCAAAAATATAACCAGAGAGTGTTGATGCAGAGCCACCCATGAAAATTGTTCCACTAGGAGGATTTGCTATATAACTAGCTTGTGTTTCTACTTCACCAAAAGTTATACCACCATGAGATGCAGTATATTCATGACTTTTAATTGTCATGAATATAATATCATTCATGAATTCTGGAACAGCAGCTAATGCAGCATTAGTACTTATAAGAGTAAAATCTTTTGTTGTATCTGGTTTATTTTCTAAATAAGGATAAATCTCAGCAAAACCGTCAATTGGATTTATAACACCGTCATATAATCCAGGAAGTGTCTGGAGAGATGTCATATCGTCCGCTGGCACTGTTACTGGAAGTTCTACAGCAAACTTATCCATATTAAATAAGTCCCAGTCCCAGAGTTCTGTTTCAACTCCATTAACTTCTGCGAGTTTAGCGAGAATATCCGCTGCGAGAGTTGCAATAAACATAGACAACCAATATGAACCCATATCTGGATCGTCATCTGGATCGTCCCACAGATGGCTAGCATCTGTCATTGTCAACATTCCACTAGCGTCATCTTCAAAAGGAGTTACATTAACTACAACTTCTTTTGAAACAAAAATTGGAGTTAGAAAGTTTGTATAAGATTGAATAGTCGCTTCATCTTCTTCTGTTAATCCCTCAAGAATTTCAGAAGAAGATAGTTTACTAATAGAATATTCTATTATATTAGTTTTAAAGAAAGAATAAAAATCTTCATCTTGTAAATCTTTAGTTCCTTCATATTGATCAACACCTAAATATTGTTTAAGCTCATCCTCAGATGCTGTTTCCATGTCTTTATCGAATTGAAGTCCATTTCTAATAGATGTAATTTCATCATCCTTAATTACATAAGGGGTATTCATACCTTTAGGATAACCATCAGTAGGTTTAATTGGAGTTAAATAGTATGCAAACTTAAAATTATTATTTTCTTTTGTGTATGGATTAACAACTTCATTACTATAATAAAATCTTTTATCAAACCAATATTCTATTACATCAATCTCAAAACCAATGAAGTTAAAAAACAATTCAAAAGAATAATTAGTTCCTTTAATTCTATAAACTTCAATGATATTTTTGGTGATCTCTCTAAAAAGTGATTCACCAAGAGATGTATCACCTCTTTCAAAACCAACAAGTTGTGCGATATATTCTAAATATTCTTCTGCGATAACATCTATATCTTGAATTTCAAGAATGTCATCAATAATACCAGCAAATCTATCAAATTGTTTCATAAAAGCTTGCTGCCATAATCGGATTTTATCTTGACTTTGTATTATTTGAGCATCATAGCTTGGAGTAAAAGTTTGAGAATTTTCTAAAAAGAAATGTTTGATTGTTCCATATTTATAAGAATATAAAAGTTGACGATACATATCATCTTCAATTGGATCTACTGATTGATAGAATATGATATCAATTTGATTTCTAATATCATCAATTAATAGAAGCTCAGTGATTGTATTATCTGAAATTTCGACAGAGTTTTCTTCAAAGACGGTTAGAATAGCTTCGTATTGTGCAATTCTTTCGGGTAGTGGAATACCTTCTTCTGTATCAGGTAAATAGAGTCCATAAGATTTAAGTAATTCTATTAAGTCATCATCGTTCTCATATACTTGAACGAGTTTATCGAGTTTATATTGAAATACTCCGGTTGAATTTTCTATAGCCATAATTTACCTTACAATGTAGTATAATTAAATAACAATCCATGAGTTTGTTCTCCACCAGAATCATAAGTATTATCTGACAGAACAAGGATCTCGTCGAAGTCCGCTTCAATTGTTAAGTCCTGATTTGCGTCTGGATCTGGTGGGTCTGGTGCTGGCGTTGGTTCTTCATATAACATATTATTTCCAAAGTATAAAATGTCGATGTATCTAACTCCATTAACGGACAAAACTATTCCAATAAATTCTGACTTATTTACGTTTTGTGAAAGAATTGTATTTTCAAGTGAATAAAAAGTTCTAAGTGCATCCTCTATATTTTGTTTTACTCTTTCTTGTGATGCTGCGGTTGTAATATAAATATTAGCCTGACAGTCAAAGGTTGAAAATATAGGTTTCTTAAAAGAGTTGTCTACACCAGCTATTTTATATTGGTAAAGAACGCTTTGTAAATCATCTTCATCTGTATGAACTCTATATGTATCTTGATCTAAAAATACATGTCTTCTATCACTTACCATATGAGCATTAAACGCAAGGTCTGGAATTGATGTTGTTGTTCCTGTAATTATATGCATATTTATATAACCGAAAAGTTCTTCTGCTGTTAAGCCTGCAATTTCTCCTGCGTCTAAAGGAGGTACTGAATCATATTGAGGTTGAAATAATTGTAAATAATAATCCCCTGTTGGATATGTAATTGTATTTACTCCCGCTGGTTGTCCAAAAATTTCTGCTCCTAATAAAATTGAACCTTCATCATCATAAATTGTAATCTTACCAGTATTAGTTTTATCGTCAACCATAAGAGTTATATATTCTTCTGAAGCTCCAGCTGTAGAATATGTAGCAAAATCAATATTCTTATTTCTTTTTTCGTTTGCTTCTATTTTCCACGCAGAGTTCATAGCGTCTGTTAAAACAGACGCACTTGTAATACTTCCTATATCAACTTTTATCTCAGTGTTATCGTTTATTGCGATTTTCATAAAAGTCCCAGCACCCCAACCTGCATATCCATCTAAATCAATAGAAACGATTGTAGGATAATCTGATTCAGTAAGAATAAGAGTAGGATCTTCTTCAATAACATAAATTGAGTTATCTGTAATTTCATTTCTTGTGAATTTAACTAACATATCTGTTACATCTTCATCTATAATTTCAGCGTTTGGGTTTGTACTTTCTGGATCGAGTTTATAAATTGTATTATAAATTCTTAAAGATGCCATCTTCCACTCTGGGTCAGCTTCGTCAAAATTATCTGTATAATAATTTCCTAATCTGATAGTATCTTGAAATGATTTAATATAGTTGAGATATATATACTGAGGTGAATCTTGGTTGAAATGAATGCTTCCATGCTCGTAAATAAAATCACCAAAGTCTTCTTCATTTGTATCTCTGTAAATAATAGTTAATCTTGTTTGTCCATAACAAACATATTCAGTTACTTCATCTGAATTAAAATCGAGACCAAAAGTTGCGGCAGTTGCATCTCTGGTTGTCGGATTAACTTGAATGATTTTTATGATTGAGTTAGGACCAGCAGTAGGAGAAAGAAGTTTAATATATTTAGGATCACCAGGATCAGTAAGTCCATAATCTTCAATCGATGCAACTAATGAATAATCACCATGATTTACAGGAAGAGTTGTAATTGGAAGTGCCCCGAAAGCCGCTAAAATATCTGTAGAAGTTCCAGTATCTTCAAGAAGAACTGTGCCAGATGCATCTGTTCTACTAATTCTTACGTCATCACAAGCAATATTAATCTGAGAAGGAACAAAAGTTGCTACGAGATTTGCTGCTGCTAATCCAACACCATCAACTGCACCACCCATCACACCAGTTATTGTTAATAAATTATCTGAAGCCCCAGCTTCTACTAAAATTGTTGATGTGATTCCGGTTTCTTCTGATGAAATTCGAACTGCTGTTCCTGCAATCTCTGCGTGAACTCCAATTATCGCTTGATTTGTAAACGCAATATTAATTAATGCTTTTAAGTCCTGTGCTGTTAGTTCTGTATCTCCAACTGCATCAAGAACAATATTTCCTTTATCTACACCATCAACCGTTAAATTAAAATCATAATTTGTAGTATCTGAGACAGTCCAAGGAGCTGTATCGTTAAAATCTTGATAACCACTTGTTCCGGTTGCTTGAAATGAATTATTCATATAAGCTAATAAATCATCATAAGTTTGAGTACTTCCAAGGTCTACTGAAAAATCTACACCACTAACTCTTAATAACCAATTATCATAGTCTTTATCCACAAGAGTATCCATAACAGCTGATGTATCTGGAATCTGAACTCCAAAATCATGATAAGAAAATACTCCATTATAAGCTGCGGCTAATTCTGTATTAATTACGTCGATTATACCATTTATGCCATCAAGAGGAACAAGTTCAAGATTAATTCCACCAACGCTCAAGTCAATAGGCACCTCGCCATGATTATCAATATCAAGGATTAACTGATTTGCGTCAGTTAAATGATCTGTTCCAATATAAACACCTTCTTGTGTGTCTTTTCTTGATACCATATAAGCTTGAATATCTTCTACAATTTCAGGTCTTGGAAGTCCTGAACTGTTATAATCTCCATAAAAATAAGGATCTGCTGCGTCATAAACAAAATGATCTCCAATATTTTCAAGTGTCTGATGAATTTCTGGGTCATAAATTTCGTGAGTTAATGATGCTTTTGCGTCTTCATTAGCAATATAGTTTCCTGGATCGTTAGGATCTTCAATGAAAATACTATCCTTCCAATCTTGAGGAGTTCTGAGAACCATATAGTTGTAAAACTCTCTACCACCCTGGTTATCATAATCATAAACCTGCGTATAAAGAGGAGGATCTTCGTCTTGACCAGGATCGTAAGTTGGAGGATCTTCATCATTAGAATCGTAATGTCCATCAGTTAATGTATTATTATTATATAGGTTTATTATATTACCAAAAGCGCCATCTTTAAAAGCAATTTTTTCGTTGAAGTAATTTTCAAGATTAAAAGTTCCCCAGTTGGCATATTTATATTTAGAAGTAGGAATTTCTTCCCATCCAGATTTTTTCATAATAATAAAGTTTAAAACTTCAAGAGGAGAAATATAAGTACCATATTTTTCATAGTAATTATCTGGAATGTTATTATGCCCATAAGCTTTTGAAAGTAAAACATTAATAAAACTTGAAAGAATAATATCATAATCTTCTTCAGTTACAGTTTTACCAGCGGTTTTAATTTGTAGGGGCCCAACATAAGCTGCGTGTTCAATAGTCTCACTATTTTCAGAACCAACACCTTCAGTTGCATTATAATAATGAATTGTTGTATCAACACTATTATTTGTTATATCTTCAGAAGTATCAATTGCACCTCTTGAGATATTACCATCAGTTCCACCACCAACTCTGTAGAAAATACGAATTGCAGATTCTGATTGTAGCCGTCTATTTGGATCAGCTAATAATGAACTTGAACCAAACGCAACTTCAACTGCGTCATCCTCAAGAACATTTACCACATAAGGAATTTCATTAGTTGTTCCATCTGCGTTTTCTTCCTGTTGAGCTTCAAGGGATAGGAAACTATCGACTTCAAGAAGTCTAACTTCTGTAGTATCTCCTGTTCCACCATCAACAAATACTTCATAAACCTGAATAGAGTTTCTAATTACAGGGTTTTCAGATAAATTGAATACCTGCCCTGAGTTTGAAGGGGAAATGAAGTTCTCAATTTTTGTTTGACCTTCATAGAAATTTACATTAAACGATCTAGTAGTTGATGTATCTAATTCAATAGGAAGTTTATATAAATAATCGAAGGTTGCAACGTCATAGTTAACAGCTTCGAAAAATTTAATTTTACCTTTTTTATCTTTTGCTAGAACTGTTTTTGGTTCAAACGAACTAACATTAGGATTATATTCAGGTGTTAAAATATAAACACCACATTCGCGATCAAAAGTAACAGTAACAGGAACTTGTGCAGCGGCAGGAAGTTGAAACTTATAACCAATAAGTTTTAGAAGATTGATAATAGAATTTCTTTGAGTAGCAGTTCCGATAAAATTTTCATTAACTACCCAGTCAATTCGTGTTGCTAATTGATCAGTAATCCACGCATAGATTTCTGTTATCATAACACCTGCATCACTGGAAAGAAAGTCATCCCAGTTTTCGTTATACTCAGTAGTCTCTCGAACCATATTATAAACATCTTCTAAAATGTTTGAATATTCCAATCCACTAAATTGTGTTTTTGGCAGTTGTAGTAATTGTTTTTGTGCCATGATTAACCCTTATTCTCTATAAAATCTTTCAATACTTCTGCATAAACGATTGCATTAGCTGAATGTACTGCTCTGTTTTCGTTTACCTTTTTTCTTCTCATATTATATACGGAGTCCCAAAGGTTATTATAGCGTCCATCAATATCAAAATTGACAGATTCAGGTATATAATCTATCATCTTTTTCATTCAAACGTCCTTAAAAAACTATTGGTATGCTTAAATTAAACTCATCAAGGTTTTCCTTAAGCTGTAAAACCATATCAACATTAACTTGTTCTTGGTTTTTTTCATCAACCACAACATCAATATTCATAATATCAACTCTTGGTTCCCATTGTGTAATTGCTGAGATAATGACCTGTTCTAAATCTTCAAGTAAAACATGCGAAAAATTGAAGAGATATTCCCGAACTCTGGACCCAAAAAGCAGATTTCCTACCCTTTCGCCAGGAACTGTAGTTAATACTCTCTTGATGTTTTCTCTGACGAGGTTTTGGTCTTCTTTTAATTGTATAAAATCTCCGTCATATATACCAATACCTTTCATAGTTCATCCTAATAGTTTTATTAGTATTACCTTTACGAGACTTTTTATATTTCTTTAATTATACGGAAGCCCTCTTGTGTTAAATAAGAAGGAGTGAATACTTCTGTCCCAAAAAATACTTTTTTACACGCAGTATAAGCCATTTTTACATTTCCATCATTATCATATATAGCATTAAGAGGATCTTCAATTCTACCAACTACAATTTCTGTAATTTGTGCATGAATTTCAGGAACTGTATCGTTATTTGTTAACATATAGCACCAATCACCTACAGCTAACTCATCCGCTTCTTCTACGAAAATTCTCATGTAATAATCACCATCTTTAAGAGCATACTTTACAACAAAATACTTATTATGTAAAAGCACAGTATCTTCTCTGTCTTGTCGAATATCAACAATTACTTCAATACCACCAGTTGCAGTCATTATCTCTTTTAACGTACCGGCGTTTTTAGTAATTCGTAAATCAATGATGTCAAATCTCTCTTCATAAAGAGTGTTTGACGCTAGTAAGTAATTATCGATATAAGTAATTCTATTTGACAAAATTGTAGGAGTTCTTTCAGCTTCAATATCAGTCATTAATTGCAACATTGTAGCAAATGTTAATCGAGTTGAATCTTTTTCCCAAACATCAATAAGAGCCAAAACGTTATCAACACTTGTACCAATAGGTTCGTTGTTGATATCGTCATAGTTAGGATTGTTTTCTAGGTAATGATTTATCATTGTGTAATATTCTTTCATCATAAATATCACTTGTTCAGAAATCAACTGAATAATTTGTGAACTAGCAGTAAATGTAGAAGTTATGTCCGCGTCGGAGGGGATACTCCCAACCTTACCATATGGTACGAATAAAATTCTACTTGGAAGATCTCTTGAGGCAACAACTTTTCCGAAAGAAAAATTATCTAAGTCAGTTCCATTAATTAATATTAATTCACCAGTCATATCAAAATCTGGCGTCATGTATCCATCGTTTGGATCTGATTGATAAGTTGTATAACCGATTGTCATATAAGGCTGACTATCATCTTCTTCGCCTAAAATTAATTCAGAATATTCACCAAAAATTGTTGTTTCAAGACTCCCAGTAAATCCGGATGTATACCACGTATCAAGAGTTCTTACCATTGCTATCATATTTTGCTCTGTAGTTTCAAAATCCGTAACGTATTCGTGACTATCTGGAACCCAAGAAGCGTATTTATCTGGACGGATAGGAAATTTAACAGTAGTCCCTTCTCTTATATTAAGATGAAATTCATTTCCAGGTTTAAGGGCGCCTGCGTCTTGTAGTTTAGGGTTATCCCAATAAGATTTAGCAATTGTAATCCCTTCATCGTTTTGATCATAGTAATAATATTCTTTTTCGTCAAGTGCTGGATGGTATTTTCCTTGGAGGTATCGGTATTCATAAGCAAGTCCAGTCAGTTCTGAATTAGTAGTTCTAAAAACTCCATTGTTAGAGGAATCTGCTTCTATTTTAGCAACGACTGATGTATTTAATTGAAGATCTAAAAACTCAGCTTCAGTTGCTGTCGTTAAAACTGCTTTTGATTGAGTTAATTCTCTTCTTTTTTCTGTAGTAAACTCTGCCATGTTATTTCCTATGAGCTCTTTATTGTTGACATAATGTTGTTAATAATTTCTTTTTCTTCTGCTTTTAATCTATAAATAAAAGTATCAAACATATCTACAACACCAGCATTTTCTGAAACCGCTGCGTTTGAAACATCAATAAGTTGTTGTTTCTTAATTACTGCTGAGGGTGCATTTGTGACAGTCCAATCAAGGGTTTCGTCAAGAATAAAAACATCTGCGTTTCTAATCATTTCATCTTTAATCTTTTCAATTTTCTCTGTTGCGTATGCAACTAAATCTTGGTTCATATCTTCACATGGTCTACAAGCTTCACAAGGAAGAACACTTTCAAGTATTATAGTACGAACAATATCCATTAATTGTTTTACTATTTCTGTGTTAAACATATTAACAGCACCTTTTAATTCTTTTGTGTCTACATAATCAGGAACATCAGAATTAGAAATATTTATAGAAGTTCCTTCCATGTTTTTTTGAATTTCTAACACTAAGTTAGCTTTGAATTTATTAATATTTCTGCAAACATCATCTGCAAAACCACAAGTGCTATCAGGAATAATTAATTCATCATTAATAGCAGCAACTGTATCTGCATAAATTTCATTTCTAAGTGCAATCATTGTAGTTGTATCAACTACTGTAACATCATTATCGATTTTAGTAAAGTTGTCATTTATAATATTAGCTTTCATCGTATTGAAGTCATTATTAATACCAACTGACATACAATCATTTAAAATAATATCATCAGGGTTAAAGCCAACATTTACTAGAGATTGAATTATATTATCAAAGATTTGAATTTTGTTATTCTGAACTAAGCTTTCAGCTATAGTTACAACAATTATATATTGTCTTTCTTCTTCTACTATATCTAATTTTTTTCTTATCTCGTTATTTAACTCATAAGTAACGAGATAACAGAGATCTACTTGAGGATATATTGAGCCATCTGATTCATTAAATCCTTCAAAAACAACATTAATAGTTCTTCTAAGCTCAGCAATAACACTATCTGCCATAGCAGAGGCAAGAAGCGTATCTCCGTATTTCTGATTTTGTTCTTCAGGTAAAAGTTGAGAAACAGAAAATTGTTTTCTTAAAAGTTCTTCTGCAATTGCAGCTTCTGTTTTTTGAGATACAACTAATAGTCCATCAACCATTAATTTCATGTTTTTTTTATTATCAACTGTTTCGTTTTGAAAGCCTGGTATTTCTAATATATCTATTTCTTCTTCCATTGAAGCATCGACTACTTGGTTTAAACACTCTTTTCTGGCACAATCCATCCCAGCAATCATATATTTTTCAGTCCAGTAATGAAAAGTATTAACATCAGTTAAGTCTTCCAGTGTTGGAATAGGATCGTGTTGAACATAGGTTAGAATGTTTGTATTTATTTCATCAGCTATTAGTGACATTTCTGATTGAGGTTCAGTTATCTCAGGACAAGTATTTGAGCCAGGAGCACAATAAGATTTTTCTATTTTGAAATTATCTATAACGTTACTAATTCTTTCTCTCATACTAATTTGTGCCATTGCTAGCATGCCAGAAATTCTTATTGTTTGTTGGCTGGTTAATATTTTTGTATAAAGAGGTATATTTAGAAAAATGTTTTTTAATAACTCAATAAGATATGGAAATAACCCAAGTGAAAATTGTAAAACCATCTGTAAGATATCCCAAATTAATACATTTAAAGCAGCAAAGTTGAATGTAAAAATATCATTTATCTGTTGTAATATTTTAAAGCCTGGTTTTACTAATAAGAATATTTTTCTTCCAATATCAAACCCAACATAAAATCCCATTGCCACCGCTATTGGTTGTATTAAACTTTTAGCAACAGCACTTGATAAAATTTGAGGTGATCTTGAAGCTGTCTGTAATAACGCAAACATTTCTCTGATTGATAATGCGTTTCTTTTATTATCTATTCCAAGAAATTTACCTATAGTTATAACTTCAACTGTATAGTGTGTTACTGTTAAATCATACGGAGATACACTTCCAGCGGCTTGTGCGTTTGCGGCTTGTTTTTCAGCGTCTTTAACTTGTTTGTTTGCATCTCTTTTGGCTTGATCCGCTTGTCTTTGACCTTTTGCAGCTGATTTTTTTGCCTGACATATTTTTCCACAACCCATTCTATAATTCCTTAGGCTTTAACTTTATTAGTAGCTGCTAAAACGGTTCCATCTTCCATTCTATAAGAAAACGGAACAGAAGCAGTTACGACATATTCTTGACCCAGACCACCAATTCTCGTTTCATCCCCAGAAAGAGTTACATGTTTCTTACCGAAAATATTTACTTCATCTTTACTTACTGTTACATTAGCGTCTCTATTAACAAGAGTTATTTCTTCTGGTGAAATATTAGCACTTGTTTCTGCTTTAGAGTTTACATCAAGAGATTTCATTGAAATAGATTCTGTATTTATTATTACGCTATTTTCTATTTTAGCTTCCTGACTTTTAACGATTACACCAACTTGTCCTTTTGTGATTTCTACACCATATTCATCAAGAGTAGCATCATCATTTTGGAAAATAGATTTTATGTTTATAGTAACAACTCCAAAATTTTCATCGTTCTCATCTGTATTTCTTTTAATAGCAATTTCTTGATATTCAATAGGTTTAATGGTATCTTCACTTTCTTCCCACTTAGAAGCATGAGTTAAGTTTAATGTATTTTTTCCCATAACAATAAGATTTTCAGTTCTATTATTATCCCATTTCATTCCTTCAGCAGAACCAGATTCTGTTGATTTCTGTCTAATAATTACAGCACCACCATCTACAAGAACATTCTTACCATCTACAGTAATACCGTTAGAACCAGGGCCTTCATATTGAAGTCTGTCGTTTGGAACATTAGCGCTTTCAAATTTTCCATCTTTATCATATTTGGAAGCGATAAAAGAACCCATCCACAGTGCTTTTTTAATATTACCATCAATGAAACTTACAATACCGACTGAATTGACTTGTGGAAGTGTAAACATTCCATGCCCAGAGCCACCACCAATAGGAGTATAAACTAAACATCGAATATCATCTTTCAAAGCAGATTTAAATTCTGCGTCGTCATAAGGTTGAGATAAATCCCAGTCAATGTCTCCACTAAAGAAAGCGGATATACGAACGCGTATATAACCTCTTTTCCAAAACTCTGAGTTATCAGTAACTACTGCTTGGTAATTTCCAAATCTTGGATATGCCATATACTTCCCCTTATACCATCTCAGATATTCTTTTTGGATCAGGGATTTTAATAACCCTTGATGTATAGAATCCTTCTGGTGAATCGTTTATATCATTTATGTAGTTAATAACCCAATAGAGTTTTCCACTACCATAAAACTCCTGAGCAATTAAATCAGGCCTAAAATTAAAAGCCAAAGGAATAGTATAAAGAAAACTTCCAGATTCATCTATTTTGCTTTTTAATGCTGCTGTATCTAATATTCCCATCTGTGTGTGCTGAATATCATCATTCCACGCAGTAGGAAAATATTGAAATCGTGAATAAGACACTTATAACTCCTTATATCCTTGATAGAGTAGGTACTATTGAATAGAAATCTTCGAAACTTGGAAGAACTCCAATATACATTGGGTCAATTTCTACAAGACTCATGTTAATATCGAAAGCTTGTAAGTCGATAATTCCATCGTTGTCATCATTTAAAATTAATGGCGACATATCCCAATCTTTTTTAATATCAACTTTTGTTACAATAAAACTTTTATGATAAATTTTAGTTCCCTGTGCCATTATATAAGGATACGTCAGTAAATTATTAAAAGGCACAGTTTTATCGAACATTTGTCCGTTTAATATTTTATTAGCGTTTCCAAAAACAATCTTAACAACAGGTGGTCTAAAGAAAGAAGCTTCTTTCTTTGATGTTTGAGGATATACTAATCCTCTATATGCCATTTCAATCTTTTGAATGTTAGATAAAGTAAAATCTTCCATCCACGCACCTGTACCTGCATGTTCTCCCTTGAAACCATTTGGGATTGCTGCGTTTTCAGTTTTAGAAGCAGAAAGAACTTGATATCTAGTTGTTATATTAACCTGTGCTGTATCTGTCTTTATGTATGACTGGATATCTCCAATTCTACTTAATAAAGTAGAAGCTTCAAATTTAGCGGAAATTCCACTAGAAGTTACTTTTGCGTTGAACATAAATGGAATAGTATATTTAGCAGAAATTCCACCTTCTTTGTTTGGATTAACTGGATAAACATGTAAAGCTCCAAGGTTTGAAATTTGACTTTTTATATTTATTTTATTGACTACATCATCATAGGAAATTTCTCGACCTGTATATGGTGTCTTTGCAATCTTAGAAAGATTTATTTTAGAAAAATTCATTATATCTTCTGAATCATCTTTACCTGATTCTAGTTGACTTAAATTTACAATATTATATTGAGAAGGTTCTTTTCCGGAGGATTTTTCTTTTTCATACTCTTGGTCTAAAACTCTAACGTTAAAATTAGGGTCTGTTTGTCTTACGTCTTCATCGGGAGTAGTTATAGGTATTTTTCCTAGATTATCATCTTTAATTGCAATTCTATCAGTGCTACTATAAGGTTGATCAGATGGAATACTTTTTCCTCTAACTGTACTATCCCAAGTTTGATTTCTCAACTGAGTTGTCATAAACTCTGTTTCAATTCCTACAATTGGAAACTCTCTTGCGAGTAATATTTGAGATGCATCATTTCCAATATCTAAATCTGATTCTGTGTTTTCTGTTTCTTTTTGCTCTAATTCTACATAAGTAGTAATATCCTGCCCTTCTTTTATATTAAGAGGAGGAACATAAGTTTCATCTATAACATCTTCTTTCTGATCAAAATCAAGAGGTATTGTAACATTAATATTTACTTTTGGATCAGCAGGTACTTCAGGTATATCTAAATCATTTGGATCAATTAGTGATAGATTATAATTTATGTATTCTTTATCGATTGCCATTTATTTTCTCCACTAATCTTATAATATTGCAGGACTTGCTGCTGCGGTTGCTGCGGTTGCTTCTGCTGTATCGTTTGTCGCGGTTGCGGTTGCGTTTGTATATACTGCGATTTCATCTAATTTTTCAGCGACTAACTCAATTCCAGTTGCTGTTCTTTCTGCTACTGCGTCTCTTACTGCTTCTGCCGTTCCAGAAATTACTTCTCTTGCTTCCGCTGTTTTAACAAAACCAGAAGAAGTAGCTTCAATTATTGCAGGATATAGTTCTCTAGTAACACTTTCTTGTTCTGGATTAGTATTATCTGCGGTATTTCCTGTATAGTCAGCGGTTCTTTCTAATTCTTCAAGAACTAATTCTGGGAACTCTCCGAAACTTGTAAGTTTATTAGCCTCAATCATATCACGACCAGTTTTAGCCATATCAGCGCCAGCAGCATTAAATGTATTTGCTAAATCTCTCATTGCTAAAACTGGTGCTAAAGCTTCAGCTTCCTTTTTTTTACCAGTAAAAGCTTTTATAGTCCATTCTGTTAATCCGGTAATTGCACTAATTAATGTTCCAATAATTTGTAATAAACTACCAAGAACAATTAACATCGGAGGAAGAAGCATTTTAACTAATTCAATCATTATTGGAGCTAACACTTTCATCAAGGAACCAATAATTTTTAATATAGGTCCAAGAACTTGAAATAAGATATCTACCATAGGCATTAACGCTGCTATTAAATCATCAATAATTGGCATTAAGACTTCATCAATAATCGGCATTAATTTTTCCATTAATCCCATAAAAATATTTTTTACTTTCTCTAGTATCTCTTTAAAACCATCCATGTTTTTAAGGGCACCAATAAATAATCCAACAATTAACATTAAAGGACCACCAATTCCTTTTCCGGCCTTACTCATAACACTACCAATTTTTTTACCAGCGGACTTCATAGTAGAACCCATGTTTTTAGCACCCTTGGTAAATATTTTTCCAAGACCTTTGTAAAAGTTTCCATCACCTGCGGTAGCGATTGCCTTTTGCCAGTTTGAAGGTTTAAATTTTTCTCTAATAGCATTAAAAGAGGCAGAAACAGAATCGCCTACTTTATTCATACCAGCAGTCATTCCACTAACAAAGTTATTTTTTAATGCTTCAAACATAAGTTTGGTTTTTTCTACTGGACCTCTATAAATAGCTTCGTTGTTAATTGAATTTAATTGTCCCATTTGAAGTTTTTGCATTGCTTTTACTTGTTCATCAATAGCAGTTGTTTCTTTTCCAGCAAGAGCAAGTTGTTCTCTTTGATCTAACAATCCTTGCTTCTGGAGTTCAAGCTTTTCATACTCAGCCATAGTTATTGATTCTGTCGCGTTAAGGGTTAGATTTAATTCTTTCTTTGTCGATTCAATTGCTTTTTGTGATTGTTCTGTTTGTTCTGCAATACTTGTCTGTTGTTCTAATTCTTGTGCTAATAAAGTAGAACTTTCCTTTCTTGCTGTGTTTATATTTTGTAACTGCATAGCAGCGTCTGCTTTTTCTGCAGCGCTCCCATTTTTAAGAGTGAGTTGAAGTTCTTCTGCTTGTACTTTTAACGCATCTTGAGAATTTCTAAGAGCTTCAATTGATAGTTCATTTTCTTCTCTCTGAACATCAAGCCTTTTTTCATTCACTTTAGCTCTTTCTATCTCACCTTGTAAGTTCGTCATTATGGTTGTCTGTTCAAGTGAGGATAGATTTTTTATTTGCTTTCTTCGTCTTTCTGTTTGTTTAGCGTTGAAGTTGTTTAGCTTTTCGTTCATTTTTGTAACTACTGCATTTTCTTTTGTTTGAAGTTTATTAATTCTATTAAGTTCAGCTTCTCTGTCTTTAGTTAATCCACCTTGAGACTTAGCTGTTTCGAGGAGTTTTTTTCTATCATTAAGTTCACCCAATCTATCCTCGTGCATTGATTTATTAGCTTCCATGGCTTTACCCTGAATGACTTGATTCTCACGAGCTAATTTAATTGATTCTTGTTGTTTAGCGTTGTTCTTTTTCAACCAAGTATCAATTATAGATACAGGTTTTGCGCCAGCTGAAATTTTCTCTAACCATTCACCAGTAGATTGATTTAATTCTTTTGCACTTTTAGTAAGATTTGTTCCTGCCATTGTTTTATAAAAAGTAGCAGCTGATTGAGTGGCAGCATATTCTGAACTTTCTATTATTCTTTGTTGTAAGTCTTGAGCGTAAGCAGATACACTGGCTTTTTGTATTTCACGAGCTTTAGCAGAACCTTTTTCTGCACCCATTTCCATACCTTCTACCATTCCATCTGTTAATACACCAGATAAATCTTTTGCTATGTCAGTTGCAACTGAGAAGAATTTTTTTCTAACTAATTTTAACATAATAACAAAAGCAACGCCAATTCCGGCAACTACCAAAGCTATCTTTCCAAGACCACCACCGCCACCTTTAGCTAAACTAGAAACCCAATCAACAACTCCACGAACTTTTTCAATTACTTTATCAAAATTATCAGCTAACCATCCAGTTGCTTTGTTAATCATTGGCATAAATTTAGAACCAATTTCTACAAGTAGTCCCTTAAATTTATTCATACTATTAGTTAAATCTTTTTGTGCTGTTGCTTGTTGATCTTGTTCCGCAGATAAATCTCCAGTAGCAAGTCCCATATCTGCAAAAGTTCCTTTAAGTTCGTCCATATCCATATCAGCCATTTGTCTTAACTGATTTAATGGGACACCAAGTGCGTTAGCCATTTGTGCCGCAGCGGGACCGGACATATTTTTAAGTTCAGTACCTAAATTCTGGAAACTTCCTACTAATTTTTCAGGATCTATATTACCATTAATAGCGTCATCCATACTGACACCAAGTTTAGCGAATAAGAATGCATTTTCTTCAATTGCGCCTGGGTCTAATAGTTTCTCAATCAACGCAACCGCTTTTCCTGCTTCAAGTCCAACCGAAGAAAAAGCACCTGCAAGTTTTGTTACTCCACTTGAGAATTTAGCAACATCAGCCGCAGATTTTCCCATCTGTCGTAATCTTTGAGTTGATTCAATTATACTTGTATTAATTTGATCTACTTCTGCTCCTGTTAATCCAAACGCTCTTTGTGCTCCAACAAGATCTCTCATAATTCCTTTAATTGCTTTTGAACCTAAACCACCCATAGTAGTTAAATTACCAATTAATTTTTGTGTAGCGTCGGCAGAACCTCCGGTTACTTCCGTAAAACGAATTCCCATTGTTGTTAAATCACCAATGTCAGAAGTTGCAACTCTTAAATTTCGAAGTTCTGTTACCCATCCCATTGCTTTATCAGTTGAGGCACCAGTTGCAATTGTTGCGTCGTTTACAGCACCAGTTAATTGGCCAACAGTTTTTCCTGCTTCTCCCATTCTATATGAAAGATCTGTCATATTTTGGCTTAAAGCAAAAGTATCTCTAACTACATCAATAAGATTAAAAGCACCGGCAAACCCTAAAGCTCCAAGAGCTAATCTTTTCATAAATCCACCGGCTCTTTTTAATCCTTCTGCGAATTTATCTGTATGAGTTGCAGTGTTTTTTGAACTTTCTTCTATATCATCATAATTATCATTCAACATGTCAGAGCTTTTATTCATTTCATTCATGTTTTTATTGATTTTTGAGGACATATCATTGATTCCAGTCATAGAATCTTCAGCTGAAGCGAGGTTTTCACTTAAACTATTGTTGATATTTAAAAATAGGTCTACAGAACCAGCCATATTTGCTCCAGGATGTTGTTTCTATTATCTTTTCAATTAGAATT
>QMPG01000015.1 GCA_003648455.1 Bacteroidota bacterium | reverse complement strand
CCTAAATGTTGTAATACATCAGGATAAATAGTTGAAGCTTTTGCAATAGCTTCTAATCGTTCATTTAACTTTTCTTCTTTTATTTTTTCGTCAGTTGCTTTTTTTACTGCGTTTTCAAAATCTTCTTTTTTTATAATATTATCGCCCATATGCGTTTTCCTATATTATAGCTAAGATCTGCTCGTATTTTTCCTTAATTCTTTGTTCGCTAAATTTAGAAATAAAAGTTCTTACAAGTGCAGTATCATCAAGCACATAACCAGCTAAGATTACATTACTTTTACCGAAGTCAAAAATTTTACAAAAGAAAATTCTGTTTTTAAATTCTATTGTATAAATAGATTCTTCAAGTGAGTATTTTTCGTTTCTTAGCCAATAACCTATTCTGTCTTTAATGTCGTTTGTTAAGTCTTCTGTAGATTCAACTATCTTATTATCGATAATTTTCACAGCCATATATTCTTTATTGTGAGAAGATTTTCTGTGATCGAAATAATCTTTAATGAGCCTTGATATCTTGTCTACACGTCCATGATAGAGTTCAATATTTTCATAAAACTTAGTAGCTTCCATTATTCTTATAAGATTATCCCCATCGGTGCTTTTTACATCGGTGAGAGCCATCGTATTCTCCTATGTTACTAAAGTTATCTTTACCCTTTTATTCTGTTAATCGAAAAGTAAAGGTAATTATAACTTGGAGGCATTATGACACTATCACAAAACGTCGAGGATAATCTTAATGATAAAAATACAAAGACACCTCCTAGTAAAGACCCAAGCCCAAGAGAATTGATGAAAAGATTCAAAGCTGCTAGAAAAGCTAAGAAAAAAGGTAAGAGAAAAAAATCTTACTCTTATATGAGTGCTCTTGAACCTAGAAAAACAGCAAGAGACATACTTATCAATACAGGGCAAATAAAAGAGGCTACAAAATATGATAGGCTTTCTATTAAAGACCTTAGAAAAATAAAAGTACCTCTAAGCGCAAATGAAAGAGAACAAGTTATGGAAAAGAAAGCTGTTTGGCATCATGGGCCAAACGGAGAAGAAACTCCAGCGGTATGGAAAGCAAAAGATAAAACTGGTAATCTATTCTACATAACAAACACTCACAGAGCGATGCAAGTAAGACCCACCCTAAAAGGTGCAATTGCAATTTTCCATAAGTTTATAAAAGGAACCGCATAATGAATTTAAAAGAAAAACTAGAAGAACAAATTGCTATAAACGAAAGTGTTGAGACAGACGCAGCAAAATACTTCTGGGCATTAAATGAAGTTGGTTATAAACCTAATTTTCAAGATGTCATAATGGTTGTTGGTACTGCAAAATCAAAAGGAATTCCTGTTGATTTAATGGTTGGATTAGTAGCTGGAGAAAGCTCTTGGAGAAATGATGTCGTTCATCATAATGGTGGAAGTAGTGATTATGGCTTATTTCAATTAAATAATTTATGGCATAATCAGCATAGAAACAGTATAATAAATCACATTAAAGCTGGAGTAGATCACTATAAATGGTGTTTAAGAGCAGAGAAAAATAGTCCTGATAAAGCCCTCGCAAGATATAACACAGGTGGTAGTGGAACTGCTGCTGGAAGACAATATGCTTCATATATAAATGGTAAGAAAAGAGAAATAGACTCAAAAGCAAGAAAATATAAACAACCATCCGCTAGAGGTAGTATCGTAAGTAGAGGAAGACCTTCAGCTTCTAGGGGAAGCATATCAAGTAGAAGAAGTTAGGAACTAAAATGAAACTTAAAGAACTATTAGAAGATAAACTCAATGAAGATTTAAATTTTGTTAAATTTAAATACTCTAACTATAAAGAAGACCCAAAACCTAAAGTAAAAGTTCTTGACTTTGAATATCCTGGACAAGTTGGGCAAAAAACTTATGGAGATAGAGAAGATTTATTAGGGTTTAATATTAACTACTTCAAAAATCCAAGATACGCAAAAAGAGCTATAGACGAAATAGATGGTTTTGCAAGATTACTCTCCGCTAACAAAAAAGAAAAATATAAAAGATTAAAATATTTCTACCCAGAAATTTCTAAATTTATTCGTCGATACCAACGACAATATATTAGCAACCTTAAACATAAAAAGAAATTAGTATGGAGAGGTACATCATATAACGGACTAATCGATTATGATAAGGATAACTTCTAATGATAAAAATTTATGGAAAAGGAGATACAGTAAGTAATTCAGAATACTGGGATGGTAGAACTACTTATAATGGATTAACCCAATATCTAAAAAACCTAAATAACAGCATTGCTTTGAGAGATATCTTTAATGATAACAATGAAACATTTGCTTTTATTGAAAGCATAAACTCTTCTCAGTTTGTTGCTGGTGGAGTTGTAAGATATTCATTTAGTAATGAATTTGATATTAAATATACTGACTTTTTTGAAACAACTATTAATAACATAACAAGATATTATGTTCGATGTTCTCCTGGCATTGGTGTAAATGATGGCTTCGCTTACATAAATAAACCAGCTACAGAATTAGCGGTTGCAGAACTTGCGGAGATATTATTATTAGATCCAGATGATGATGAATCAATAGAGATTAGATATAACTACGCAAGTGATACCTTCAAAGCAAGAATAAATATCATAGTGGATAAGAGAATGGAAGTTCTCGTTTTTGCTAACAATAATGATTTTGAAAATGACAATCAGCCGGGATATAATACTGGTATTGAAATGATTTATGAGATGTATAATGATGTAAATCTAACAAAATATTTTGATGATTCCATTGGTGATGATTTAGCTAAAGTGGATTTAGAGAAAACAGTAGAATTAACTGCAACTGGAACTTATCATTGGGTATTGACAACACTAGGACAATTAGAGTTAGTGTCTTCTGTATCTACTGAATTTGAAATTGGTAATTTGACAATAGTAAGTCTAGCAGCAGGAATTGATTCGTTTGATAACTCTCATACTTATTCTGGTGAAACAGAAGTTGTTTCCGGAGATTTAATAGTTACAGGTGATTTAACCGTTCAAGGTACAACCACCACAATTGATTCCGAAACTGTATTAATAGAAGATAATATTATAACACTTAATAGTAATCAGACTGGAACTCCTCCTCCAGCTTTACAATCAGGAATTGAAATAGAAAGAGGAGATGAAACAAATTATCAATTTATTTTTGATGAAACTACTGATACTTTTCTAATTGGAGAAATAGGAAATTTAGAACCAGTAGCTACAAGAACAACTTCTATGACAGATAGAGGAATAGCAATTTGGAATGATATAAACACTCAACTAGAGACAGCAGGAATAGGAAAAATTTTAAATACTACTAACGCAACATCAACAACCACAGGAGCTTTGCAAATAGCAGGCGGAGTAGGGATAGAAAAAGATTTATATGCCAATCAAATTTATGGAGCTGTATGGAATGACATTGCTGAGTTTATGTATTTTTCAGAAAAATCTAACCCTGGTGATGTGTTAATCATGACAGAAAAAGGTGTTTGTAAGTCTGATAAAAAAGGAAGTAGAAAAGTAATTGGAGTACACTCTGATACTTTTGGCTATGCTCTTGGTTCAGAAAAGAAAGATAAAAAAACTCCAGTTGGTATTTCAGGCAGAGTATATGTTAAAATTAAAGAACCTTGTGAAATAGGGGACTTATTAATTAGCGATAAAAATGGATTTGCTTCTGTTAAAAAATGGTATCATATTGGAACTGGTAAAATCATTGGAAAGGCAACTCAATCAAAACTTGAATATGACGAAGAAAGAATTGAAATACTTATATTGATGGGGTAACAAATGTCTGGTATAATTGTTTCAATTGATAAATATTCAGATCTCTTAGGCGCAGGTTCTGAGTTTTCATTTACTGATGTAAAAACTCAAGATGATGCTTTAGAATTTTTTAATATATTAAATTCTTATGATAAAATAATTCTTTATGGTTTATTTGAGTTAGAGAGAGAATATAAATTTAATAAAATGACAGTAGAAGAAAAAGATAGTAAAATATCTTGTCTTAATTTCTTTATGTCAGACGCAAAAATAAATGAAAAAACAAGAGGAACGATTAGCTCTAACAGATTATGTTCGAGATCTATTTTCGTTGAAGAAGTTTTATCTTTTATGAAAACATTAAAGAGATACAAGAAAACAGGGCCTTGGATAAAAGAACATTTAAACTCAGTTGTTATATCTTATGTTGAGTTAAATAATTATAATTTTGAACTGCTATTTAGAGTTCCTATAGAGAATTTTGATGTCTTATATATTGTATGATGCAAAAAATTCAGATTCAAACAATTAATTCATGTAATGCAAATTGTATAAAATGTCCCAACACACATATTTATCAGTCGAGAAAAACCATGGCAGATGAAGTTTTCTTAAAGATATTGTACGAACTTAAAATAACCTTTCAAAAGGATTATTTTCATTTTGATATGTTTCTACAAAACGAACCATTATTAGATAAAAAATTGTTTAATAGAATTAAATTAATAAAACAGTTTTTCCCTAATCAGAATGAAATATTTATATCGAGTAATACTATGTTGATTCCTAAATATAAGGATAAAATAATAGAAACTTTAGACCCAGACGTTGATGAAATAAATCTTTCTATTCATACATGGGACGCAGATTCTTATAATTTAACTCATGGAACAAAAATAACACAAGAAAAATTTAATAAAATGCAAAACGCTTGCAATGAGATAGTAGAAGTTTTTCAGAGAAAGTCTCACTATAATTATTTTTCAAAAGACATAGCAGAAAATAAAGAGTTATATGAAAGTAAAGATTGGTATCAATTAGCATACTCAAGAGGTGGTTTTCTTAGTGGAGATAGAATACTCATAAAAGAACTTGAAGGATGTATGAGAGAAAAAAATAAATATTTTAATTTTTTATATGATGGTTCATTAATATTATGTTGTATGGATTATAGAAGACAAACAATTTATGGAAACATTAAACACCAAACACTACAAGAAATAATTGATAGCACTTTATATAAAACATTGATGGCAAAAGTAGATGGAGCAGAGTCAGCTAAAGATTTTATTTGTAAAAAATGCGAACTGGGAATGGGAATAAAAGCTGAAACATATGAAGACTTTGCTTTATCTGGGGAAGAATTAAAACCATTACTAGGAACGGAGTTAAACTAATGGAAAAAATAGAATATTCGATTGACAGACTAAATGAATTAATAGAGTTTTGTAAGGCAGAACCAAGAGACTTTAAAATAACCAGAAAAACTATAAGACTATATAACTTCAATAAAGAAAACATTTTGCCTTTTCTTCCAATGGATAAATACGTTGAACTATTACAGGAAACTTTTAATTTAATAAAAGAAGATGTTTATGTAGATGGTAATATAGTTATATTTTTTAAATATCTTTTTTTATATAACATTCATGACACAAGACCCTTTTTCCTTTTTGTTGATTTATTAGAGTTGTTGAAAAAAAGATTTACTACAGAAATTTTAATGGATTGGATTTATAGAGTTTCTTCTTATTATGCTAATTATATAGAGAGTGTTGATTTCTACCACGAAGATTTAGCTAAAATCTATGAGATAAAAACAAGAAATAGGTATTCATATGAAGGTGGAATAGAAGAAATAGCGAAAGGATTAAGAGCAAATAGTCACCTATTATTTCATGAGCCTTTTATAAATCCTTCAGTATTATACTTTAAAAATTTAAAACCAATTACTGAAAACATAGAAGACTTTTTACTCAAAAAAACAAATAAATTAGATTTGAACATAAAAAAAGCGTCTATGACACACGGAATGTTATCAAGTGTTTTCTATTATATTACAAGAAACATCATATATAAAAATGAAGATAGGGTTAGTAAGATAATAGAAAGAATTATTTCTGGGCTAGAAGAGATTATAAACTCTTATTTAGATAATTATGAAAAATTTAATCCTTCAAGTTTTTTAAGGATAGTCACTATAATAGCAGCTAAAAATAGTATAAAGTTAAGATACAATATAGATAATAATATATTTAAAGTAGAGGATATATTAAAAGATTATACTGACGAGCTTGCTTTTGTATATAACAAAAGAATATACCAGATAGGAGTTGAGACTTCCGTTAAATTTTTACAAGAGATGCATGTTTTACAATCTATTTATAATTATTATAATATAGATGCAGATATTTTTAATCAATTTAAAGAAGTTTCTTTATTCTTAATGTCTTCTACTAAAATAGATTTATTAAGAATGAACAAAAAGGATTTTGACATAAAGACTTTTATGCTTGAGAGTGCTATACCTTTATTTGGTGCCGATGTTTTTTTTGAGGACGAAGAAGATATTTCTTACGAAATGTTTTCAGGTGCTTTGAATGATTATTATAATATTTTTAATGATAAAATGATAAAAAAAGAAACATCTAAAAAAAGAAAGTTTAATTTAGATTATGTTTATAAATAGGAGTTGAAATGGCTTATTCAGAATATGCAAATGGTACTTGTTCTCACTATAGCGACCATCATGAATCTTATACTTGTTATGATGTAAAAGATAATTATTATAATGGCGCATATAGAAATCACAGTAATGGAAGTTCAGCAACATATCATCAAAATTATAGTAATGGTTATTTAAACGCTTATCATAATGCTTATACTTGTACACATTATAACGATCATCACGATCACAACGATTATTCTATGTCAGATAAAGGAGTTTCTCAAACTTTAACTTGGAATAGTCCTTGGGGCGGAACTTCTCAAAACAGAGATTTAAATATAAATTATATAACAGGCGCAACACCAGCGATAAAACAATTAAGAGATAATATAGCAGGACTTACAAGTAAATTACATTATGCGGCAAATATAGCATCTCCAATAATTGATATTCCTGATAGTGATTTTGACGATGGAAATCCAAACACAGCAGAGTATGTAGAACCACCACAAAATAATGATATGAAAAGTAATCTTGATAATTTATGGGAAGTAATAAAAGAAGATGATGATTCTTCAACGCCTGAAGTTCCTTCAAAATCTGTTGGTGATGTCATAAATAAAGTTGACTGGGAAAAATTAGCAAATAAAGCAGATGAACTTGCTGGATATGCAGACCCAAGTTATTTAAATCATGTAGATTATGTAAATGGAGTTTCTGGCGGATATGCTGGACCTCCAGACTAAAAAAGAGGTAAAAATGAATTGTACATCATGTAATAAAAAATTAGATACTATAAAAATAAAAATAAAGTTAGCTTTTAGTGTAGATAGATTTAATGAAAACGGAACTTGGGAAAATGTTCCAAATTCAATTGGAATTCCTGAAGAAACTATCTGTGAAGAATGTTTTGATAAATTTACAGACATTATAGCAGAAGTATTTAACAAGGAATAATAATGTTTAGATTTAGTAATCAACTTATATTAAAAGTAACAAGAGACTGCAACCTTAGATGTGAATATTGTTATATACACAATAAAGACAATTACAAAGGTGAAATGATTGACTTTGAGTTATATAAAAAAACAATAGAAAGGGTTATAGTAGAAAGGCGAGGAAACCAAGAACTATTTAGTATTATTTTTCATGGAGGAGAACCTACATTAACTCCAAAGAAACAAATGATAAAGATGTTAACATATGCTGAGAAAAGGCTTAATGAAAATAGCATAAATCATTCTTTTGGAATGCAATCTAATCTTACTCTTATAGATGAAGAATGGTGCCAAATATTATCAAAGTGGAATGTACAGCTTGGATGTAGTTTTGATGGTGTAGGCGACGCGAATAAAAAAAGAACTAAAACAATAAAAGAAAAAACTTTTTATAATAAATTTAATTTACTGAAAAAATTTAATGTAAATTTTGGTTTTCTTATGGTAATACATGAAGGAAATATAAATAATATTATAGAAAGCGTTGATTTTCTTAGAGATAATTATGGAATAGAGTCGATAAAAGCAAACTATGTAGAAGATGTTAATGGAATAGGAGGAGAAGTTTCAGGAGAAGATTTTTTCAATAAAGTCTGGAAACTTTTTATTGATGAATACATAAAAACTTTTACTTTAAGGGAAGGAAACACAAAACATTTATTATCTAAATTTATTTCTGATTATCTATTAGTATCAAAACTAACAGAAAGAAGTAATTGTGGCTCAAAAATTTGTGGCGGAGGAATGAGTATAGTAGAAATGGAGGCGGATGGAGAGTTTCAATTCTGTGGAAGATATTCCGAAAATTTTAAAGCTGCAAGAGTGGAAAATGTAAGAGATAAAGATTTTTTGGCGTTAAAACAATTATCAAGATATACTGATTTCATAAGAGAAAAGCATCAAGTTATTTTAGATGCTGGGTGTGATACTTGTATTGCGGATGGAATTTGCGATCACGGATGTATGGCATTTTATTACTCTAAGTTTGGTAAATGGGGAATAAGAACTGATTTAACTTGCGATATTCATAAATCATTTTATAAATATTGTGTCATAAATATAGTAGAGATAATCAATGCTATCTATAATGATGAGAAGATGGAAGATGGAATAGCAAGATATAGACTAGCTAATACTGCTCTTTCAATCAAACAAGGATCTCACTTAAATGAGTTAGCTAAAAAATATAAACTCAACTTAGAGATAGATAAGAAAGATAGAAGATTATTGCTTATAAGGAAAATTGATGGAAAGCAAGAAACCAACACCTAAAAGTAAAATAGGTTTAGAGCCTGATGAGTTTAAGGTATGGATAAAAGACGCAACAAGAGGGATAGTACCAACAGGAGGACATTGTTTACATGGTTGTATCTATTGTTTTCTTCAGGGAAATAAAAAAAGACTTAATATTAATTCTTCAATAAACTTTATATCAGAAGATGATTTAAGGTTTGGGCTTGATTTACTAAGACAAAGAGAAGAAGATGGTGTAACTGAACCAATGTATGAAATCGACATTGGTTCAGGAGGTCAAGTAATTCAATCAGAGCCTTTTTTTCATCCTTATTATTCAAAACTTATAGAAATAGGGCATGAATACTTTCCAGACATAGGTATATCAACAGTTACGCTTGGTAGATGGTCTAAACCCGAAGACTTTGATTTATTTAGAAAAGCAAATTGGAAGTGTCATATTACATTAAATACTCTTGATCAAGAAAAAAGAGATTACATGATGAAAGGACCGGACGATTTAAAAGGAGTTAAAAATCTTCTCGCTCAAGATGATTTACTTAATGGATTGTTTATGGTATTTCATGGAGATATGGAAATCTTTAAGCGAGACATTGAAGAAATAAATAGAATAAACCCAAATATAATAGACCACAAAGACTTTAGAATATGGCCAACTGGATATACAACACATACAGCACGAAATCCTGATGTACTAGAAATGTCTGCACTTGGAATTAAAAACTTTAAAGAAATGCTTTCTTGGTGTAGAAAAAATAAAATAAAAATAAATCCTGTATTTTGGGAATTAGAAGATACAATGGAAATGATACCTGAAGGTATGACATTTTCTAATCACGAAGAAGAAAAAAATGATTTTGAAAGAAGAATTAATAACACAATAAAATTAATCGATGATAGAAGAATTGACTATGATGATGTAGGATGGTTATTAGCGGATTCTGTTTATAGTTTTTCAAGTCGTTTTAAAGATTTTATTAATAGAATAAATGTAAAAAATCATACTTTTGGTGGAACCGTGACTGCCGCAGGTTTATTAACAAGAGATGACTTTTACTACGCTATAAAAAACCACCCAGTTAAATATAAATATTATGTTTTATCAAAAGATGTTTTTCGTATCTATCATGAAGATGTTATGATGAATAAGTTTAGTTCATATGATACAGAAGAATTTAAGTTTATTATGGGTTAAGATATGAAGATTTTATCTATCCATGAAGGGCACGACCCAAATGTTTCTTTTTTAACCGAAGACACTTTAGTTCATATAGAGCAAGAAAGAATTAGTAGAATAAAACATTTACATAATAATAAATCAAAAAAAGTAATAGAAAAATTAATAAAAGATTTTGATTTTGATGTTATAGTTTCTTCAATGACAGAAAACAAAGACGATGTAAAAATATATACTGAGTTTGAGGATGAATATATTCCTCAAAATAAACAAATTTATATCTCTCATCATTTAGCTCACGCAGCTTATGTTTATTATACAAGACCTGAAAAAATAGATAAATGTGATATTCTTGCTTATGATGGCTGGGGAATGGAAACAGATAGATATTTTTATAATGAAAGTAAAAAACTAATAGATACATCTACATTTGGGCTTGGTTTATTGTGGGAGTTATTTTCTTTAAGGTTTTTTAACAAGATGCATCAAGAAGGAAAAATAATGGGTATGGTTGCCTATGGAGTTTTTAATAAATCTATTTATAAAAAATACGAAGATGCTTTGAATATTCTACAAAAACTCAAAATAACTACAGACGTTAATATAGTCAATGAAGCTAAAGAAGTACTTAAAAATATATATTATATTTACAAAGTAGAAGATATAGCGCATACACTACAAAAGTTCTCAGAGAATAAAACAATAGAATACTTAAAGAAAGTAAAGTCTTCTAAAACTCTGCTCATATCAGGTGGAATTGGATTAAATGGTTATATAAACCAAAAAATCAATTCCCTTTATGATGAAGTTTATATAAGTCCAGCTACATCGGATTCCGGAGTTTCAGTTGGAGGAGCACTTCTTGTTGCAAACAAAAGGCTTCCAAAACCTGCTTATATAGGAAGACAACAAAACATAACAGAAAATACATTAGGTATAATAAAGCAACTTAATCTCACTCACAAAAAATTTAATTATGACTATATAGCTGACAAAATAATACAGGGAAAAATTATTGCTTTATATCAAGGACATAGCGAGAGCGGACCACGTGCGTTAGGCAATAGGTCAATTCTCGCAGACCCAAGAAGTGGAGTGGTAAAAGAATATATTAATAAATATATTAAGCATAGAGAATGGTATAGACCATATGCTCCTGCGATTTTAGAAGAAGAAGTTTCTAACTGGTTCGAGGATTTAACTACCTCTCCTTATATGTTAAAAATAGCAAAATACAAAAAAGGAAAAGGTGAGTTAGTTGCTGGCGTATGTCATAAAGACTACACTGGACGAGTACAGAGTGTCTCTAAAAACGATAATTTAAAACTATACTTACTCATAGAAACTTTCTTTAAGAGGACTGGCATCCCCATTTTGCTCAATACGAGCTTCAATATACAAGAACCGATAGTTGATACTCCGGTTGATGCTTTGAGAACATTTGCTAAGTCAAATTTAGATTTACTAATATTAGAAGATTATATTATAGAGAAAAACAATGATAGATTTATTATATCCAATAGCTAATTTAACAGGTAAAAGGTTAGACATATTTAAGAAATCAATACTTTCAGTCGATACAAGTTTATTTCGCATATGTATAGCAGATGCTGGTTCCTTTCCTTCTATTCCACTTGATACAAGTAACATTTTTAATTATGGATGGTATCCAGAAGAAGGATTATTTAATAAATCTAAGTTAATAAACCTAGGAGTAAAAAACTTAATTAGATCTAATACATTTATTGTATGTGATGCTGATATTATTTTTATATATCAGCAAGAAAATATGATAATAGATGCTGGTGGTTACTTCTTATCTAAACCTAAGATACTTTGTGATTTCAAAGAAGATTGGATAATAGAACATTCTTATGGAATAGGCAAATGTTTTATCACAAACCAAAATACCTTTAAGGTAATTGGCGGTTTTGATGAAAACTATATAGGCTATGGGTATGAGGATATTGATTTTGCAGCTTCGTATTATTTATTAAAGAAGAAGCCATATAGTTTTATTAATACATTAACAATGCACTTAGATTATCAGCAAGAAAACTCCACTGATATGTATAAAGAAAATAATGATAGGAATAAATATTATTTTGATATGAAGTTTAAAAATTATAAACCCTTTCTTGAAACCATATATAGTGGAATAAGGAATAGAAAAAATGACACTAATAGCTGGGCCATGCGTCCTTGAAGATTTAGGAACTGCAACAGAAACTGCAAAAGAATTAGTTAATATAACAAAAGATAAAGATATAAATTTTTACTTCAAATCTTCTTGCGTAAAAGATAATAGAACATCATCTACTTCTTGGCAAGGGCCAGGATTTACTACAGGTATGACTTATCTATTAAGTGTTAAACAAAGATATAATTGTATGATTACAACTGATTTTCATACGATTGGTCAAATAAAAAAATATGCAAAGTTTGTTGACTTAGTTCAAATACCCGCTTATTTAGCAAAACAAAGATCCCTCATAGATGCAGCATTCACTTACGCTAATTATGTTCATATAAAAAAACCTCAATTTATGGGGCCTCTTGAATTCTCTAAGTATATTAATGATATCTATTCAAGAAATTATCCAAAGCCAATAGACATAACTATTACAGATAGAGGAACAATGTTTGGTTATAATCAAACTATAATGGACCCACGACATATACCTATTCTCAAATCCTCAATGGCTGATAAAATCTTAGTTGATATTACTCATCCTAATAAGAATTATCCAATGAGCAGTAGAGAAATGGTGGAAACTCTTGCAATGTCAGCAATTGCTGTAGGAGCAGATGGATTTTTTGTTGAAACACATCCAAGATGTAGTGAAGCATTATGCGACGCAGAAACTATGTATCCATTAGAACATATTGAAAAATTAATAGAGAGAACTTATGAGCTATATACACTCATCAATAATTAGTAAGGTTCAATACTATGAAAACAAACCTATCTTTTCTGTAATAGAACTAAATTTATTAAATTATTGTAATAGAAGCTGTTCTTTTTGCCCGTCAATAGTTCCAGCAACAAAAAAAGAAATGTCTCCTTTAACATATTTATCAGTTATATTACAATTAAGAAATATGGGGTTTGAAGGGCTTTTAAGTTTTTCTGGTTTTTCTGAGCCAACCCTGCATACTGATTTATATTATTATATAGATATGAAAAATAAATTTATTCCAAATGCTCATTTAACTATGAATACAAACGGAGATTTTCTTACAGATGATATAATAGATTTATTGTTTAAAAAAGGAATAGATGATATATGTATTTCAGTATATGAAAAAGAAACACTAAAAAAATTTGACAATAAAAGAATAATTGAGTATAATAATAAGAGATTGGTTTTTAAAGATAGGTTTAGCAATGAAGATTTTGTTAACAACAGAGCAGGCTCTTTATTTAGTATAGAAAAACCTTTAAAAAATATTTGTTATTATCCTTATTATTCAATCTATGTAGATTACAATGGCGATATCTTATTTTGTCCTCACGACTATAATAAGACTATCGTTTTAGGTAATATTTTAAATAATGATAGTCTTTTAGATACTTGGAATGGGAAAGAAATAAATAAAATAAGAGGAAATAGAAATCATTTACCTTGCAGTAATTGTGATGTATTAGGAGATTTGATGGGGAAAGAGCACTATGAAGAATATACAAAGAGATTATAGAACTGCAAGAAATTTTGATATAAAAGATTTATCAAAGAACGAAGCGGCTTATGGACAACATAGATATTATCCTGATAGTATTCCTGTTAGAAATAAATTAGCGGAGTTTAAAGACATTGAAAAAAATGAAATCATCTTTACTAATGGAGCGGAAGGCGCCATTAAACTTATCTTCGACCGATTTCTCAATAAACGAGATTGGGTCGTTAGACCAGAGCCAACCTTTGGTATGCTGGATGTCTTTGAACAAATCAAAAAAGTAAGAGTTAAGAAAATTAATTATGATTTAAATAAAGAAATAAATATTATTCCTGAACTTCGTAGAAGACATAAGTTATTATACTTAGCAAACCCTGATAATCCAACTGGTTCTTACTTCAACTTTAAAGAGTTAAGAAAAATTTTAGATAAAGCAAAAGAATTAAAAATATTAGTAATATTAGATATAGTTTATTTACCTTACGCAGAAGAATTAACTCGTGATGAATTTATGAGTTATGAAACAAATTTATTAACATTATATTCTAATCTGTTTATAGTAAATAGTTTTAGTAAAGGACATGGATTAGCAGGTGAGAGAATTGGTTATATTATTAGTCAAGAACGTAATATGAAACAACTAAAAATGATAGCGCCACTTCATCCTTTAACTTCAACTGCAATTAAAAATTTAGAAATTATATTAGACAAAAAAGAACTATGTATATTAGATAAGAACCAAGTGAATGCTTCTAGGTGGCATAGAATATTTGAAAAAGAATTTCCTAATCATTATCAAAAAACATTTACTAACTTTATTAATTTGATGGTTTATGATTTCTATAAAAGATTAGAATGCGTTAAACGATTAGAAGATATAAATATAAAAGTAAGAACATATGAAGAACCAATATCTATGAACAGCACGTTAAGAATATCCATTGGACCGGATATGGTAATGAGGAAAGTCTTAAAGGTTATTAAAGGGATTAAGTTAACGTGACAAACACCAACGAAGCAAGAATAGAAAATTGCACCTTCTGTAATTACAATTGTTCTTTTTGTGCTCATAATAGTAATTATTTTCATAGAGGAATAGAAATAATGTCTGATTATCTATTTAATAAAATAGTTGATAAACTCCCAGAACAAATCACCACTATCACCATAAGTGGAATGGGTGAGCCATTCATGGACAAAAACATTATTCAAAAAATTGAATATGCTAAATCATTAGGTTATATCGTTAATGTTTTATCTAATGGTGGAGTATTAGATGATTATATGTTAGATCAATTAATGTTTAGTGGATTAGACAGTTTAAGATTATCTATTCATGCAGTTGATGAAACTAAATATAAAGAAATAACAAAAGCAAAAACCTTTGAGTTTAATAATGCAATGAATGTAGTTGACTATCTCTATGAAAATAAAACTAAAATAGAACTTATCGTCACATGTGATATGGTCGAAAACGACCCTGACACAATAAAGGATATTAGAAATAAATTTGAAAGTAAGGTTGACTTATTAGAAATTTGGAAGGTTCATAATTGGGTTGATACATTCAATTATAGAAAAGGGCAGGTCAAAAAACAAACCTGCGGACGACCTTTCAATGGTCCATTACAGATACAAGTTGATGGGACAATGAATATGTGCTGTTTTGATTACAATGGAGAGTTAGAACTTGGAGATTTAAAAGAACAATCTGTTGAAAGTGTATTTGAAGGGATTAGATATAAACAAATAAAAAGTTATCACAATGGAGATAATGATATACCTATGTTGTGTGATAATTGCGATCAGAGATATGAAGAAGATCCTTCTGTAGTTATTTACAATAGTAGATTTAAATCAGGAAATAGATTAGGTAGATTATCAACTACTTATATTAATATGGAGAGTAAATGAAGTATTTTGTAGATAGCGCAAACGTCAAAGAAATTATTAAGTGGAAGAGTTTATTAGGAAGCTCCTTTGCGGGAGCTACAACTAATAGAACTATGTTAAATAATCATGAAGAGATTGAAAAATTTCTTTATGATAAAAAAGATGGAATATTCCATAATGATATTAGTAATACGACTATTATGATACAACCAAGAAATTTAAAGTCAGCTTTCATTATTCAAGAAGCTAATAATAATGACAAACAAATTGAATTTGTTATAAAGTTTCCCATTGTTGAAAGTTATCTTGAAATGATACAAGATTTTTGTAATAGAAAAACAAAAATTTGTGCTACATCTGTTTATAATATAGTACAATTAAATCAAGTTATTGAGTTTAATATGGATTGGTCTATGATTTATTACAATAAAAACCCAGATAAGGAATTTTTATTTAAGGCTAAGTCTATAATGTTTAGAATGGATAATTTAGTAGCAGCATCTTTAAGAGATACAGACGATGTACTTGCAGCGCTTAATGCCAATTATAATTATGCTACAATTAAGCCAAAAGTATTAGAAGAATTATTTAATAATAAGAATTCTATAGAAGAATTGAAAAGTGTTAAATAAAGTAATCTGTGTAATTCCAGTAAGAATGGAGAGTTCCCGATTTAACGGGAAACCTCTTTCCTTATATAAAGGTAAAACATTAATAGAGAACGCAATATTAAACGCAAAGAAATTAGATTTTGTAGATAAAATTATAGTTGCTTCTGGCAGCGACGACAATCAAATAAAACTAATCTGTAAAGAACAAGAGGTTGAACTTCTTTTTCAAAAAGAAATGTATAATAGTGGTTCTGAAAGACTTCGTGGTGTCCGGGAACATTATCCAGATTTTGAAACTTTTATGACAATACCAATAGACGAACCATCTATTGACCCTTTGGAAGTCAATAGGGTCTATGATGAGCATGGTCCTTTTAATGGAATTGTAACTTTATATAGCAATTTCTATAATAAAGGAGATGTTGTCAATCCTAATTCTTGCAAAATTGTAATGTCTGGAGATAGGATAAATTATACATCCAGAGCAATTATTCCTTCTAGTAAGAGTGGAGGATATTATAGCGATTTAAGTGTTTATAAAAGACATGTTGGAGTTTTCTTTTTCCCTTCATTTTTATTATTTGCTTTTGGTGATTTCTTATGGAAGGAAGATGACAACGCAAGAATTGAAAGTTTAGAACAAAACAATTTTTTGGCTCAAGGATTGTATGCGTATAAGATAAGGCATAACGGTTTTGGAATTGACATAGCCTCAGATAACAGAAAATTAGAAGAGAGAATGGTTGAAACTTACTTTAAGGAGAAAATATGAAAATTATTGAAGTAATTGCAAAAATTGCAGTAGTAGCGGGAGATGTTTGGCAAGGGCCACAACATCTATTAGGATTTATTATCAAAAAAATCTTAGAAAAGAAAAAAAGAATTGTAGAAGTTCTTGCGTTTAAAGAAGCTGATGTCTATAAAATAGCAGGTGCTTTTGGAGGAATTTCATTAGGAAGATTTATTTTTCTGTCTGAAAGTCAATACCAGTTTGACAAAACCGTTAAGCATGAAATTGGACATTCTAAACAAAGCAAAATGTTAGGATGGTTCTATTTGCTTTCAGTTGGAATAGCATCTGGTTCTATGAATATTCTTACAAGACTTAAAATTTTAAAGCCAGAAACTTATTATATGCGTTGGCCTGAAAACTGGGCTGATAAACTTGGTGGGGTAGATAGATAAAACATATATATTATATGGAATTCACACAATATAATTTGATTTTAACTGATAATTGCAATCTAAGATGTACTTATTGTTTTGACAATCTTTACTCTAATAGGGATTGCAATTCTAACACAAAAATTATGACAGAAGATATGATACCAAACATTCTTCACTTTGCTGAACAAACAGCGAGCACTAAACTTCCAATTACTTTTAATATGTTTGGTGGAGAACCACTCGCTAATTGGAAGTTTTTTAAATCTTTTGTTGAAATAACTAATTCTCATTTTAAACACGAACATAAATTTATTACAACTATTAATGGAACATTACTTAATTCTAAAATAATAGATTTTCTAGCAAAGAATAAAGTTGAAATCGCTGTGTCGTTAGATGGTATAGAAGAAAGCAATAAAGCAAGAATTACAATAGACGGGAAACCTACTTGGAATTCTATAATGCAAATCTTACCAGAAATTAAAGCAAAAATTCCAAAGACTATATTATTAATGGTAATAGGCAAACATAACTATAAATATTTATATGAAAATTGTAAGTTTTTTAACAAGTTAGAGTTTAACTATAATGTAAACTGGAATATGGAAGATGACTATACAAAAGAAGAATTAGAAGAAATAGAAAAACAATTAAAAAGAGTAAAAGAAGAAGGATTAGTACAACCTAACAATGTCATAAAAAATAACAACAAAGAAGATGGAACAGTTTGCCTTCCAGCTGACAAAGCTATTACAATTGCCCCTAACGGGAAGCTGTATTTTTGTCATCAGTTTGTTCCCAAAATGATAGATACAGAAGATTTATCTTATGGAAATATAAAGGATGGAATTACTAACGAAGAATTATATAATAATTTCGTAGATAGAACCTACTTTTTTTCTTGGAGCAAAGACAAAAAAATAATATGTAATAGTTGTGATATAAAAGAAGATTGTAGAGGCGGATGTATTGCAGACCAATGGCATAAAGATAAAGATTTCTTGAAAATAAGAAAGTCAGTTTGTGATTTTAGTAGAATAAATTTTAATATAAAAGAAGATTGTAAGTGAATTTAATTATAACAAAAAGATGTGATAAAGGATGCCCTTATTGTTTCGCATCTCACACAAGAAATATTTCAGATAAAGACGATGTAGATATGTCCTTTGAAACATTTACTGAAATGTTAGACAAAGCAATGCCTAACTCTCATCCTAAACTTTTAGGTGGAGAGCCAACAAGCCATCCAGAATTTAAACTTTTCATAGATGAACTCTTAAAAAGAAAATTAAACTTTACTTTAATTTCTAATTTTCTTTTTAATGAAACAATTAGAAATATTATAATAGAAGCAAGCAAAAAAGTAGAAGTAAGTTTTTTAATCAATTCTTCAAATCTTGAAGATGTTAAAGGTAGATTTGATTTATTCGCTAATAATTATAATGCTATATATGAACATCTATATAAAGATGACAAAGAAGAAGCTATGTCTTGTGGTATAACTTTTGAGAATAATAAAACATCAGAGTATTATATAGATTATATGCAAAAACTAAATGAGAAGTTAAGTGGTATTGAAAGATTTAGAATAAGTATTGCAAACCCGGAAACCAAAAAAGAAGATTTTTTTATATTGAATAATAAAGAATTAGGAAAAAAGTTTTTAACTGTGACTCAAACCGCAATAACTCTTGGATTTACTCCTTCTCTCGATTGTATAATATACCCTTGTATGTTTGAGAACAAAGAAGAATGGAAATATATTAAAAAATTCTTAGCAAAAATTAGAACTCGTTGTGAGGGTTGTCCTACTGACATTTTCCCTGATGGAACTGCTTCTTATTGTTATCCACTAAAAGAAAGTATAAAAGTTGATACAAGAAAATATAAAACTATAGATCAAGTATTTGATGATATGAATATGAGATATAGAATTTTAGAAGATAGAGTAACTCATCCAGATAAATGTAAAAACTGCCCATTCAAAAAAATAAATATGTGTAATGGTCCTTGTTTGGCTTTCTTTGATTTAAGTAAAGAAACTTTAGGTATAAACATATAATCCAGATTTAGACTAATAACATAAATAAGTAAAGATAAAACAAAGCTCAAATCTGGAGATACAAATATGTTAAAGTTTTTTGGTAGAGAAGATATTGTCCGTAATGAAGAAGTGTTTGATGGAAACACAGTATATGATAGCATAGAACTCTACGCAACAGATGATTCAAAAACGGGTCAAGACATCGGGAGACCGATAAATAATATCTACGAAAATCAATTTAAAATTTTATCCTACTTAGAAGCAAGCGCATCTATAGAGCACACCCAAGACGGCGTATTCCCTAATTCATTAGGTAACGAATATAATATAGATGTTGATGATGGGCTTCAAGTAGTAGTAAATACTGTTCCTGAAAATTATATTAGAATTCCACCTGGAATTTCTTCTATGGCTTATACTGATTCCAATAGTGGTGAACATACTACCCCTATGGTATTAGTTAATACACCTACATTAGATATTGCCGCTAGACAAATTGGTAAAATTTTAAATATGGATCTTCTTGCAGGAAGAGAATCAGTAGAGTTTAAATATATTACTGGTGGAACTGGAATTGATACTTACAAAGCAAAAATCAAACGAAAAGATTTAAACGCAAACACTTACTCCACTTATTATTATGGAGCAGCTGATGAAGCTGATTTTATTGATGATGATATTGCCGGAAAAGCAACAGGATTTGAAATCATTACCGATATCTACAATGAAGTAGACTTTTTAGAGTTAATGGTTGCAGCACTTGCAGGTGACATAACAAAAATAACTTTAGAACCTTTCTTTAAGATTACCGCAGGCGCACCTACTGATTATTATTTCTATTATGATGTTGATGGTATTATTAAAATGGTTGCAACTACTGCACCATCCGGAGGAGAATTACTTCTTTCAACTGTCAATGTAACAGATGTTGGAATTGGAACTTTTGCATTTACAGCAGACAATGCACATACTTTAATTGGTGAAAAGAAAACCATTTCAACTACTTCTACAGATACAGATTCTTTGGTTTTAAGTTCTGGTGGTGGAACAGAAATTACTTCTGTTGGAAATATTGTAATGACTGCTCCCCTAACAACAATCACCGGCGACCTTACAGTCGATGGAACGACTACTACGGTTGATACTGAAGATTTAGTAATTACTGATAATACAATTACATTAAATAATGGTGAGACAGGAGATGGAATTACTGTTATCAGTGGAGAAGCAGGACTTCTTATTGATAGAGGAAATTTTACTAACTATCAAATAATTTTTGATGAAGCTGATGATGAATTTAAAACTGGAGAAATTGGAAGTGAACTTCAAGTAGCAAGAGTAGATGCAATAATTGACGGAGCTGGAATTGTTTGGGATGATGCAACTAAAAAGTTTATTGGTGCAGCATCTGTTGGTGGCACTTTCACAGCAGTTGATGAGTTTGATTTTGATAGTCAAACTGACTTTGACTGGTCCGTAAGAGAAACTGGTGAAAATCCAATTGTTACATCAGAACAAGCAATGAATACTAATCGTCAAGATTTATATGAATATGTAGAATTAGTTTCAACTGAAGGTGCAAACTATCAAGTTGCTGCTGGTGCTGGTTTAATTGGTTGTGCAGGTTTAGCGGGAATTACTCCATCTGGCTCAACCTCTGGATTAACTGGAAATTTACAAGCAATTTTAAATGGAATGTTAAATCCAAATGTTAGTGAATATTCTTATCAAGAAGCAACTACCGTTGATGGAGATGCAACTGCCGCTACAACTTGGAATATTGTAGCACTAGCAACAACAGGAAGTCGAGAAGAAATTCTTACTTCAACCTTAGCAGCTAATTTGATTACTTTACCCGCTGGAACTTTTGATATTGAAGCATTCTCATCTGGCTATCAAGTAGGTAAGCAAAAATTAAGAATTTACGATACAACAAATACAGCAGTTCTATTAACAGGAAAGGCATCGTTAGCAGATGTTGCAAGTCTTGATGTAATTGATGTTTCAGTTATGGGACAAATTACATTATCAGATACAGCAGATATTCGTTTAGACCATTATACAGAATTAGTTGGTAATATGGGAATGTCAGTTGATGATGGCGGAGCTGAAACTTACGCAACTATTAAGATTACCCAAAGAGGATAATAATGTCACAAAAAAAAGTTGAGTTTATAAGTAAAGTAAAGTTTCAACAGAACAAAACATCTAGTGCTACTTTTACCGATGAAGAAAATATGATATTTTCTAATAACATATTAAATACTGCTATTAATGCAGGAGATGTTATTGTAGACGCAGATATGCCAACAGAGTTTTTGGGCGCAACTGTTGACTGGACTGTTGGACCTCCTGATGATTTAACTATAGAAATAAACGCTGGTTCTAATATAAGATATAGTCTTTTTCAAGATTTGACTTTACCTAATACTTCTTCTACTTACTCTGATGATTTTAAATTTAAGATTACAACGACTGGTGCGAGTGAGGATTTTACTTTTCCTAGCGAAGCTTCTCATATAATAGATGCAATTATTGATTGGGGAGATAATTCTTCTGATGACATTACAACTTATGATGATGGAAATTTAGTTCATACTTATGCAGACGCAGGAGATTATGATATTCATATCACAGGTGCTTGTGAGTATTTTGATTTAACTTCTAATACTCAAGTGCAAGAACTAAAAGAAATGTTGAGCGCTAGACATTTAAAAACAGTTAAATTTCAAAGTTGTAGTAATTTATCTAATATTAATTCTAGTTGGAAGAACATGAGTAAAATTACTGATGCGACTGATATGTTTTATAATACTGCTATAACAACAATACCAGATAATTTATTTGATGGATGTACTGGAATTACTAGTTTTAGTCGTACTTTTTTAGGCACTGATATAACAACAATACCAACAGATTTATTTAGATATAATACTTTAGCAACTTCTTTTGGTTATGCTTTTCAAAACGTTCCAATAACATCAATACCATCTGGATTGTTTGACAACAACCCTTTAGTTGAAACTTTTTATAATACTTTTACCAATACTGATTTAACATCAATTCCATCTGGATTATTTGAT
>QMPG01000014.1 GCA_003648455.1 Bacteroidota bacterium | reverse complement strand
GATGGATAGTGGGAAGTAAAGCGGGAAATCCCGCATTAGAAGTACCCAAATTTGGGGTTTAAAAAACACCAAATTTGTTGGTAATTCTTAAGCGTAGAAAAATTATGAATTTTTCGGGTTAAAAGACACTATTATAACGAAGCAAAATATAAACCATCTGTTTTGACAGATGTATTAAATTCTGAGTTAAGTTATTTAGTCTTATCGACGATAAAAAAAAATTCCATTACACACTTTCAATCTTATAACTTTAGAAACTTTAGAATTCTGATTCTCAAAATTCTAAATTCATCGAGAATAAAATTTTATTAAAGAAGGTATTTGTCTCAGGTTTATAATAACAACCAATTCCAAACTCGAGTGGGACAAGAAATCTAAAAATATGAAAATCAGATGTTAATTCAACGCCCGTTGATTTATAATAATTGCTTTCTGAATTATACACTCCTTGTGCATAATCAAAAAACAGAGCCATTTTAACTCTTTTAATATAAGCTAAAAACGACAAATCATAATCAGGGTATAATATAGGAAATTTATAAGTAAGCGAAACAGAATAAAGCTCATCGTTAAACTGATTATAATAACCACGAGGATAATTAACTAAATCAGAATAACGGAAAAAATCAATGTTTTTTTTCTGAAAACCTCCATAAATTCTAATTCCATGATGATTAAACAAACCCGGAAAATAGCACACCGATGAAGCTGAAAAAATTGAACTGCTATCAGTATTATCAAAAGAAGTATTCCTGAAATTTAAGTTTAATATTTGCCCCCATCGCGGATATATATCTTTTTTCGAAGTTTTAATAATGTTATATGTGTATAAACTATAACTCATTCCATTAAATGTATGTCGTATATAATTTGCTGACTCCTGAGAAAAAGTCTTAAAGTAATCATATTTAACTGAAGACTGTAATTTTCTGTAATACTTTCCTTTTGAAATATTCAATGGAAGTTTTATTCCAGTGCTCATGCTTATCTCATTAACAGTAATAGTATTTTGATTTTGGTCAACATCGAGTTTTTCTCCGTAATTAAATTTAGTGTCAATTATTGGATAAAATCCTTTATATATAAATCCAAGATGATATTTGCCGACTGTTTGATTAAGATTAAAATCATACCCCAAGTCAATAAAAGCTGTACTGAGCTTGTTTTGCGACAATATTGAAAATCCCGGACTTATATTATAGTTATCTACATTAATAAATAAAGGTGACCAGCTATGAACGTCTAATAAATTTTTTAATCTGCTGAATTTCTTAATATCAAAATTAATATCATTATTATGATTAAAATCAATTGCTCCATTTTCCTGCTTTGCAATATCTTCATAAAGTTTAATTGAATTATCGCTAACATTCTCCAGAGATATCCATTTTGAAGTATCTACTTTAATAATCGCAATTTGTTTGCCTTGAGCAGAATAATCTGAATAAATTATTTGCTTATTATCGTCTGAAACATTTGGCGACGAAGCTCCATATTGTGAAGATGTTATCTGAAAAATATTTCTTGATAAAGTATCTAAAGCATAAATATTATCAATGCCTGAATATGCTGCCGAAAATAAAATATATTTCTTTAAGAATACAGGTTTAGAAATCTCATCGAATGAATATTCTGTTAAATACTTTACTTTTGAATTCACTGTGTTAACAGTTGCTATACATTTACCTTTATTGCTCAATAAAATGCATACAAGTGTTTTACTATCGTTATTCCAAGAGGGTGAAATAATAAAATTATTAGGAGGCAGTTTAATTTCTTTCGTTATTTTATCAGATTTCAAATCAATAATTGCAATTGAATATTCATTTTGAACAGTAACTTTTACTGCCACAATTTTTTCTGCATTAGGTGAAATCACAGGTGAAAATAATCTTGATTTTTTAGTAATCGATTTTTTTTGTTTTGTGTTAATATTATATGATTTTATCTCGGAATAATTTTTGTTGCTCCATCGTAAATCATTTTTAATTTCAGCCCAAACAACAATATTTTTTGCAAAAGATAAATCCTTATTATTTTTTATTCCCGGTTTAAACAAAACCTTCTCAGATCCTTTGTCATCAATTTTCACAAAAGTCTTAATATTATCTAAACTTGTTTTCTCAGCTATTATTAAACTATGATTTATGAAATTGGGAGATTCATAATTAACATATTTCCCTTTTTTATTTTTATTGACAATTTTAAAATCAGAAAAGTTTATTTTTTTTTGTTGCTCACGCCACAAACTATCAAGTTCAATTAAATTTTGAGAATAAAATTTTTTATAATTATACCCTGTTGTTTTTTTTATGCTTAAAGGTATTGGGTTAAATAAAAAAGGGCGTTTTGCAACATTATCGAGGGCATTACTCCATATTTGTGTTCCATACTTTTTTCTTGAGTTTGCAACAATATGATATCCCAACTTATAATAATTTGGCACAAAATCTTTATAAGAGCCAAAAACAGCTTTTCTATAAGAATAAATACCTTTTGTTAAAACCTGTGATTTCAGTTCCATCTCAAAAGAAGGTAACCTGCCACGACCGGAATTACTGAGAGCTGTTTCTGTGCAAACAGCATCGCCTTCGAGAAACCAACGAGGCACATACAAGCCAATTACTGCACCAATAGCTTGTTGTCCAAAAATATAATACAAAAACTTCGAGAAACCATGATTCAACTTATCAATTTGCACAACGTGACGAAATTCGTGAGTTGCAAGCTGGTCAATCCAATCTTGTGAATAAATATTTTGTGGCGGACATGTATAAATCTGCATTCCTTTTGGTGCCCATGCAACCATGCCATTAGACACAACCGACTGATTATGAAGAATTACAGGAATTTTTTTTGGCTGATGATTTAAAGACAATCCTCCTCGTTTATATACAGAAGTTAATGAATTAGCCAGATGTTGAGCTTGTTTTTCAGAACTTTTCGGAAAAATTATTTGGAAATTTTCTGTATTAATTTGATACCACTTCAGTTTAAATGGGTCTTGACCTGTGTCGTAATATTGTGCTAATACGGTATTGTTATTGAGAAGTAAGATAATAAAAAATAAGACTAATATTATCCTTTTAATTATTCTTGAGAAAGACATTATTTCAAATTATTCATAAAATCTTCAATGTTAATAATATATCTGATGTGCGAAGCTGTTCCCACTTCTCCTTTTTCATCAAAAGCAGAAATATTAAAAAATATTTTTTCCCCATCAACTTTTGTAATAATAGATTGACAAGTAATTTTTTGCCCTAGCAACGATGCTTTTTTATGTTTAACATTAATCTCAATTCCTACAGTTGAGAATCCTTTAGGAAGCAAATTTTCAACGCTTTTATATGCAGTATTTTCCATTAGAGCAACTAATGCAGGTGTTGAAAATACTTTAGCTAATCCCGAGCCAAAAGCATCTGCAGTATCATTGTCCGCAACAACTTTTGTAAGTTCCTGTTTTATATCTGTTTTTATGTTATAAACCATAAAAAAAAAATAGTTTTTAGTGTAACATTAATGTATAAAAAACGTTATATAAATAGGTTAATAAATAGTTGTTTACAAATAATTAAAGGTGTTGTAATTTATATTACTTCACCTTTTTTATTTGATGTCGAGATACTTACCGGTATGTTTTATTAAATTGTTAAGGAAAAGTATATTTAAAACAAAATTCTCATCATCATTATAATAAAGAGTAACAAAACTTTCGCCTTTTTCAATAGTCCATATACGTTTTAAATCTTTTCTCAAAAAATCTATTTTATCTTGATTTGACCATTCAGCTTTTTCTTCATCATCTTTACCATATAGTTCATAAACCTGTTCAATAACAGATTTCACATTATCTATATCAACAATAGTTTCTTTTGATAATAATTTAACATTAATTGGGTTACTTCCTGTAATATTATGCTTATCGAAAAAGACTCTAAATTGCACTGTATCAAAAGAATTGAGCTCAGTCCATGGTAGATTTTTCTCATATACTATCATAAAAGTCTCTTCTGTTTCTTTACTGTCAACCTCTTCATAGTCACCGTAAAAAAAAGTAGTTAGATCGTAAGTAAATAAATCTAAAATTGTTCGTTCTTTCTTTTCAGAATCAAATAGATCCATAATTTCAATAAAAATTTAACATGTAAATTTAAAAAATTTAATTATATTTTCAACTTATTTCTAAAAACTATTTTATTTAATTTTTCAACAACAACTATTCATAGTAATACTTAAAATTACATTAAACATTATTTTTTAACATTAAATCTATCCATAATAACAGCGCAAGTTGCATCTCCTGTTATATTTAATGCTGTTCTTATCATATCAAAAACTCTATCTAAAGCATATAACAATGGTAAGCCAATAATAGGAATGTCGGCAGCTATTAAAACAGCTACAACCAACAGCGTTGGTCCGGGAACCCCAGCTTGTCCTATTGAGCCTATTGTTGCAGTAATAATTATTGCAACATATTGTGCTGTGCCAAGTTGAATTCCAAACATCTGCGCAAAAAATACGGCAACCAAAGCATAGTATATTGCATTACCATCCATATTAATGGTTGCTCCAAGAGGCAGAACAAACGAGGTAGTTTCTTTTGAGACATCTAATTCTGTTTCACAAATTTCCATATTTACAGGCAATGTAGCCATTGAGGATGCTGTTGAAAAAGCAACAATCTGTGCTTGCCACATTTTTGAAAAGAATTTTTTTAGCGATATCTTTGAAAAAAACTTTAGTGTTAAGGGATAAAAAATCAATCCATGAATTAATATTGCTGCTACATATACAATAAATAACTTCATAACAATACTAAGAATATCATAACCAAAAGTACCTATTGAATCTGCCATTAATCCAAAAACACCAATAGGAGCTGAATACATTACAATTTTGATCATCCATATTAATGCTTCAATTAAATAGTTACATCCATTCACAAGCGGAGTTCGTTTAGTTATTGGTAATGTTGAAATACCAATACCAAGGAACAAACAAAAAAATAAAATTTGTAAAATATTTCCTTTAGCTAATGCTTCTATCGGATTTGTTGGTATTATTGAGATAATTATTTCCCAAAAACTCGGTTGCGAAACGCTTGTTGTTGTCTGAGTAGAAAACATTTCTTTAACAGTGTTGATATCGAGACCAATACCAGGTTTAAAAATTTCGCCCATTACAAGCCCAATAATCACCGCTACTGCCGTAGTAAGCAAATAATAAAAAAATGTGCCAACTCCCATCTTACCGGCAGACTTTGTGGCTCCAAGTGATGCTGAACCTGAAATAATTGAAATTGCAACTAAAGGAATAACCAACATTTTTATTAAACTAATAAAAATGTTTCCCAATGGTGCAAAAATTGAAGCTTTGGGTCCCATAATAACTCCAACAACAACACCAATTATCATTGCAAGAATAATTTGGAAACCTAAATTTTTTATTATTTTTTTTATTTTTTGCATTGTTTAAATTATTTATAGTTCTTGAACCTTTCGTTAATACTAATGATTAATTAAATATAATTCTTTTAATTTTTTAGAAATTGTAATTTACAAAATATCCAACAAAAAAATACCTGAATATGTAATAGCTACAATATTCAGGTATTAATTTAATAAAAAAATTATATCTTAAAAAATAACATCTTTCTCATAAATGAAATAAAAATTCTCGGGTTTATAGAATGGTTGTTGATAAATAATTTTTTTCCATAAATCATCGGGACAAACTTTCTCTTTTGATTTTTCGCCTTTAAATGCTTTTTTATTCATATTTGTTACTTTTGAAACCCAGAATGTATTGTCTACAACTTCAAAAGTTGAAAAGTCCGGTTTAAAATCATAAGTAATAAAATTTCTAAATTGAAATGGGCTACTTTTTTGAGTATAAATTAAGAAAGGGAAGTTTTTACCTGTAACTTTTTTCAATTCACAGAAATCAAATTTGCTATCCATAATAAGCAACTGGTTAATTATAACATAACTTTGTGGCGGTATTTCGTAAATCTGTTGCATTTTAGTTTTGTATGAAACTTCAGAACCTTGCTTTACTTTCTTATCTGTTGTTGCAAAAAAAGTTGTTTCAATTTTTTCATCGGTTGAATAATAATTATAACTTCTTTGGTTAACAATTAAGTGGCATCTATTAAGGTCAATAAATATGGGTTTTTCTGTTTTATTAAAAACAGTAAAATACATGTGCCCTGCTTCTCCCCAAAAATTATAACTCACTTTCAAATTATCATTTTCAAAAATATAGCTATTTTCACTCTCAGCAACATCACTTGAGCTAGTTTCAATAACTTGATAAATTTTTTTGGTACAGGAACTTAAAAAAATTATTAGTATAATGTAAATTATTTTTTTCATATTTAATTTATTAAAAATTACTATTAAAGATGTTCAAAAACAAAAGTACATAAAATTACTAAAGATTTTTAATTTTCAAAATTTTTTTTCTCCCTTTCAAATATTTAATTAACAAAAGAAATATTTGAAAAAAATTTTAAATCATACTTAAAAAGATTATTTTTGAAAATATTTTTAATTAATCAATTATAATCTAATTATTTAGATATCAAACAAATAAAAATAATATGAAAAAAGATAACGCAGTTTTTGATATTATCAAAAAAGAACAAAATCGTCAATTAAACGGAATAGAACTTATTGCTTCAGAAAATTTTGTTAGTCAACAAGTATTAGATGCAATGGGCTCATGCATGACAAACAAATATGCAGAAGGTTATCCCGGCCACAGATATTATGGAGGATGTCAATTTGTTGATGAAACCGAGCAGCTTGCTATCGACCGCATTAAAGAATTGTATAATGCCGAGTATGCAAATGTTCAACCTCATTCAGGAGCACAAGCAAACATGGCTGTTTTTATGACAATATTAAAGCCTGGCGATACATTTATGGGCTTAGATTTATCTCATGGTGGACATTTATCACACGGTTCTCCTGTTAACGCATCAGGAATATTATATAATCCGGTAGCTTACGGTGTTAGAGAAGAAACCGGTCGTGTTGATTATGACATGATGGAAAAAATTGCTCTTGAGAACAAACCTAAATTAATTGTTGGCGGTGCTTCAGCATATTCTCGTGAATGGGATTATAAACGTATGCGTGAAATAGCCGATAAAGTTGGAGCTTTATTAATGATTGATATGGCTCATCCTGCCGGTTTAATTGCCGCTAAACTATTAGACAATCCTTTAAAATATGCTCATGTTGTTACTTCAACAACTCACAAAACACTAAGAGGACCTCGTGGCGGTATTATTTTAATGGGTAAAGATTTTGAAAATCCTTGGGGAAAAGCCACAAAGAAAGGGAAAATTAGAACTATGTCTTCTCTTCTAAACTCAGCTGTATTCCCAGGTGTACAAGGTGGTCCTTTAGAGCATGTAATTGCTTCTAAAGCTGTTGCTTTTGGCGAAGCTTTATCTCCTGAATTTGTTGAATATCAAACTCAAGTGAAAAAGAATGCTGCTGTTATGGCTCAAGCATTTATTGATAAAGGATACAAAGTTATTTCAGGCGGTACAGATAATCATTCAATGTTAATTGATTTACGTACCAAAGTACCTGAAATTACAGGAAAACTTGTTGAAAATACTCTTGTTCAGGCAGATATTACTGTTAACAAAAATATGGTTCCTTTTGACAGCCGTTCTCCTTTCCAAACTTCAGGCTTGCGAGTTGGAACACCTGCTATTACTACAAGAGGATTAAAAGAAAATCATATGGGAATAATTGTTGAATTAATCGACGATGTTATTACAAATATTGAAGATGAAAAAATAATTAATTCTGTTAAAGAAAAAGTTAATAATTTAATGAAAGATTTTCCAATCTTTGCATATTAGATTTGACAAATTATTACTAACTACAATAAGGTGTAAAAAAATATGTTTTTTACACCTTCTTTTTTTTATCTTTGAACTCAATGTTTTTTTCATCAAAAATTATAACTGTATGAATATTTTATATTTTACTGTAGTAACTATCTGGTTCTTTTCTGAAATTGCTCTTGTCCTTTTTAAACGATCGAAAAAATCAAACGAAAATAAATTAGACAAATCATCATTAAAATATTTATGGATAGTTATACTAATTTCTATTTCATTGGGTATTTATGTTGGGATACTTGGTTTTAAAGGAACTTTCAGTACTGGATTTGTTAAATCACATCTTCATATTTTATATTATTGTGGTTTAGCTTCAATCATTATTGGTGTATTTATAAGATGGAAAGCTATCTACACATTAAGAAAATTCTTTACTGTTAATGTAACAGTTGAAAAAAATCAAAAAATAATTCAAAAAGGATTATATAAATATCTTCGTCATCCTTCATACACAGGAAGTTTATTGTCTTTTCTCGGTTTAGGATTAAGTTTTTCAAATTGGCTGTCTACTATTATTATATTTGTTCCAATATTTTTTGTGTTCGCTTACAGAATAAAAATTGAAGAAAAAGCATTAATAAACAATTTTGGTGATAAATATATTAACTATTCAAAATCGACAAAGCGATTAATACCTTTTATTTACTAATTATGGAATGGTACATAATAGTTGGAATAATAGCCGTTGGATTTTTAGCCGGCTTTATTAATACTTTAGCAGGTGGAGGCTCATTTATTGCTCTGTCTTTTTTAATTTTTATTGGTTTGCCTGCAAATGTTGCAAATGGAACAAATCGAATTGCATTATTTTTTCAAAACATTGTTGCAACTCGTTCATTCAAACGACAAAAAGCTTTAAATTTAAAACAAGGCTTATGGTTTTCTATACCTATTATTATTGGATCAATTGTTGGTGCTCAGTTTGCTGTTACAATAAACGAAAGTGTATTGCAAAAAATAATCGGGGTATTGCTAATAGTTATGTTCTTTTTAATTTTATACAAACCTGACAAATGGGTAAAAGGACAAGCAGGTTTAGTTCAGGCAAAACCCGGTTTAATTCAAATAATTATATCATTTTTTATTGGTATTTACGGTGGTTTTATTCAAGCCGGTGTAGGTTTTTTTTTGTTAGCAGGATTAGTGCTTAGTGCAGGATTTGACTTGGTAAAAGCCAATGCCTTAAAAGTTTTTATTATTTTACTTTATACTCCTTTTGCTATTAGCATATTTATTTTTAATGATCAAATTAACTACAAAATAGGTTTAATATTAGCTATAGGCAATATGGCAGGTGCTGCTGTGGCTTCCCGATTTGCAACACAAAAAGGTGCTAAATTTGTAAGATATATTGTACTCGTTGTTTTACTTTTTGCAGCTGTTAAATTATTGGGGATATTTGAATTAATTACGAATTACTAATCACCAATTACGAGTTACCAATCACGAATTACAAAGTTCATTACTGTAAAATAAAGTGATATGTAATTGTACCTTTTTGATAAGCCGGTGCATTATGTCTTACATCAAATTTTGCTTTTAAAGCTGCTTTTTGTGCAGCATTTAATAATGTAGCATCAAGAATTGTTGAGCCTTTTATTCCGGGATTGGCTTTTACCACATTTCCATATTGGTCAACAGTAACCTCAACAACAACAATTCCGGATAATTGAAGATTATATTCCGGTTTTGGCAAGAAACGAGGGTTACGTCCTTTTAAGCTAAATGAAATTCCTTTATTACCCAAGCCATTTCCTTTACCTCTATTTTTCGAATTTACCGAACCGTTTTCACTTCCCTGATTTCCTTTTCCTGAAGTAACCCCTTCTCCCTGACTTGAATTTGCATTTTCATTCTTTCCTGTAGAAAAAGCATTCTTAATTCTATTATTAATAAACTTTTGCTTTTCTTCTTGCTCTTTTTTCTTTCTCAATTCCTCTTCCTTCTGTCTTTGTTCTTCTATAAGTCTTTGTCTTTCTAATTCTTTTTCTTTTATTTTTTTTTGTTTTTCGGCTTGTTTCTTTTTCCTCTCAATAGCTGCAGCCTCTTCAAAATCCTGATTTAAAACATCCGCTCCTTTTTCAACCGGCTCTTGAGTTGTTTGTGGCTCTGTCTCCTGAGGTATTGATTCTTCTGACTTAACTTCCTGAGTTTGTTCAATGCTTTTTTGTGGCTCAATCAATCCTGCTCCGTTATCATCGGTACCAAAATTAATCAAAATCCCCTCCTCACCCGGCAAAGGCAATTCAGTATGAAACCCAAAAGATATGAGTATTACAACAACAATAGTAAAAAAAACTATTGTCCCAAAAATCCCGTATCTATGTTTCTGAATATAACCCATTTATTTATTCGGACTTGTTGCAAGAATTAATTTATACTTATTATTTTTAGCAATATTCATCACTTCGACAACCTTTTCAATAGGAACAGTTCTTTCAGCATGCAATGCAATATAAATATTAGTATCGTTTTTTAATCGTTTTTGCAATTCATTTTCAAGGTCTGAAACATTAACTTGCTCGCTTTCAATATAATACTTAAAATCTTTTGTTATAGAAACTGTTGTTAATGGTTTAGCAGAAGTTTGATTATTACTTCTTGGCAACAATAACTTTAATGCATTTGGCGAAATTAATGTTGATGTAATCATAAAAAATATGAGTAACAAAAACACTATATCTGTCATTGACGACATATTAAAACTGGCACTAACCTTATTTCGTCTCTGTAAAGCCATCTTTTATTTTTTTTAATATCTAATTAATGGTTATTAATATAATTTTAACTTTATGAACTTTTTAAATAGAACACAGATAACGCAGATTAACCCGAAAAATTCATAATTTTTCTACGCTTAAGAATTACCAACAAATTTGGTGTTTTTTAAACCCCAAATTTGGGTACTTCTAATGCGGGATTTCCCGCTTTACTTCCCACGATCCATCGCTAATTCATGCAATTCACTTCGTTTTTGCATGAATAAAGCGGGTTAAACTGATAATAACAGATAAATTAAACAAACTTCATTCTTCTATTTTCACAGGCACTCAATAGTACTTATCAACTTTCAATCCCGAAATATCGTGATTTCGATATCGCTCAACTTCAACTAAATAACCGGCTCATTCAATAAATCCATAAACTCAGTAGTGCGAGCTTCTAAAAGCGAAACAACATTATCTACTTTAGCAACTAAAATATTATATGCAAAATAAGCAATAATCCCTACAATTAAACCTGCAACAGTAGTTACCATAGCCTGATATATACCACCTGAGAGTTGAGAAACATCAATATTATTTCCTGCGTTTGCCATACGATAAAATGCCTGTATCATTCCCATAACCGTTCCGAGAAATCCAATCATTGGAGCTCCACCCGAAACTGTTGCCATTGTAGGCAATCCTTTTTCTAATTTTGAAATTTCTAAGTTCCCGACATTTTCAATCGCAGCATTAATATCATTCAACGGGCGACCAATACGGCGAATTCCTTTCTCAATCATACGCGAAAGCGGTGAATTTGTAGACTGACATAACGAAATAGCGGCATCTGTTTTGCCATCATGAATATAATCTTTTATTTGATTCATAAAATTTCGCTCTTCTGTAGCTGCTTTTTTTATTGCATAATAACGCTCAAAAAAAATGTAAACAGCAATAATTGCAAGAATAAGAATAGGAATCATAACCCATCCTCCTTTAACAGCTAAATCGAAAAAAGAAAGTGTAACTTGATTTGATTTTTCTGTCGCATCTGCAACTTTATCAACTACATTTATTTGTAACAGACTAAATAATAATAAACTATTCATAAATAATATTTTTTTTGAAACATATAAAAAACGAGACAATATACTAAAATATTTTATATTGTTTAAAATATAAATTATTCAGCCAATTTTTTTCTTTTCCCGTTGCACGGGCAACTACCGTGGAATCGCCTCAATAGACACTTTCAGTTTCCGTGGAACCGCTCCAAGCGGTGCAACAGATATAATTCAGGAAACGCTCCCCAAAAAGCAATAATTTTAACTTTCATTTAAAACTTAATAACATTTTTAAAAATAAAGTTTTCCGGCGGTGCAACGGATTCTTTTAATCTTCGTACTGTTTCAACCCGTTCCACGGCAAAAAAGCCGTTGCACGGGCAAAGAAAAAAACACGTTGAAAAGCCCTTCTGACGTTTTTAAATGTTTTTTAGACTTCTTTTACCCGTTGCACTGGCACTGCCTTTTATATCTGCTTGAAAAATTTATAAGTATTCATTCAAAAAAAAAATGTTGAAAAAAATGTTGAAAAAAGATATTTAAAAAATAAAAATTATATATTTTTGTCAGATTATAAAGTTAAATAAATAATATTTTAACAATATTTTTATTGTTAATATTTAAATCTTGATGATATGCAAAACAAACTTGATGAATTAACAAAAAAAATTTATTCAGAGGGGGTTTCAAAAGCTAATGATGATGCAAAAGAAATAATTAACAAAGCAACAAAAGAAGCTGAGGGAATAATTAATAATTCCAAAAAGGAAGCTACCAAAATAATTGAAAATGCTAAGAAAAAATCTGAGGAAATAAAGCTTAATATTGAATCAGAAATGAAATTATCTGTTAATCAAACAATAAGTTCAATTAAGCAACAAATTACAAATCTAATAACTTTAAAAGCTGTTGAAGAAACATTAGATAAGGATTTAAAAGACAAGGATTTTATTAAACAAATAATTATTAAGATTGTTGAAAATTGGAACCCTGCAGGCTCTGAAAGACTTGACCTAAATTTATTACTTCCTGAAAAAGACAGAGATAATTTAGGAAAATATTTCCAATCAAAAGAAATTGATATTCTTAAAGCAAGCATTAATGTTGCTTTTGATAAAAATATTGACAATGGTTTTAAAATTGGACCAAAAGACAACAGTTTTGTATTAAGTTTTACCGATGAAGATTTTAAAAACTTCTTTAAAGCTTATTTAAGACCAAGAACAACACAATTACTTTTTAAATAAAAGGGGAAAATTATGCAAAACAATTATTACTGCTTAATAGCCGGCTTGCCTGAAATTATTATTGAGCAAAATAAATTGTCTTTTTCTGTATCTGATTTTAAATTGGAATTAAAGAAGCTTCTCTATAAAAAAGATTATAAGCTTATTGAGCAACTTTTTCTAATTTACGATAATAATAACGTTCTAAACTTATTATTAAAGAATGATAAACCCTTTGAACAATTAGGAAATTTTTCAAAAACAGATATTGAAGCTGCAATTGAAAATCCTGAGAAAAACCCGTTGCCTGTTTCTTATTTTAATACATTTATTAGAAATTATAAAAACGAAACACAATTAAACGCAAACCTTTCTTGGGAAAATCAAATAACCGAATTATACTATAATTTTCTTTTAAAAATAAAAAATCCTTTTTTAAAAGATTGGTTTAAATTTGAGCTTAATACTACAAATATTATCACAGCAATTAACTGTAAAAAATTTGAATTACCTTTCGAAAATGAGCTAATTGGTGATAATAAAATTACAGAGCATATTAAAAAAAGTAAACTAAAAACCAAAGATTTTGGTTTTGACGATACTTTTGACGACTTCTCATACATTACTGATATAATAAGGATATTTGATAACAACAATCAAAATTTATTTGATAGGAAAAGAAATATCGACCTTCTTAAATGGAAATATTTAGACGAAAAAACAACATTTAAATATTTTTCTATAGAAGTAATTATTAGTTATGTCATTAAATTAATGATAACTGAGAAATGGATTAATCTGGATAAAAAATCCGGAGAAGAGATGTTTAATAAATTAATAAACGATTTGGAAACAAGTTTTGAGTTTCCGGAGGAATTTAGTTTGAATTATGGCAAAAAATAAATTAACAACAGGAAAAATTCAAAGTATTATTGCAAACTTACTTATTGTTGAGGCAGACGGTCCTGTTTCTCAAAATGAAATTTGCTACATTAAAATACCCGGCGTTCAGTTAATGGCTGAGGTTATTAAAATTAATGGAAATAATGCTTACATTCAAGTTTTTGAAAGTACAAGAGGATTAAAGGTTGGCGATTCTGTAGAATTCACCGGTCATATGCTTGAAGTTACTTTAGGACCCGGAATTTTATCAAAAAACTTTGACGGACTTCAAAACGATTTAGATAAAATGGAGGGTGTTTTCCTTAAAAGAGGTGATTACACAAACCCTCTTGAAGATGACAAACTATGGGAATTTAAAGCTATTGCAAAAGCAGGTGATAAAGTTTTTTCCGGTGACTGGTTGGGAGAAGTTAAAGAAAACTGGATACCTCACAAAATTATGGTTCCTTTTAAATTTGACGGCTCTTATACTATTAAAAGCATTGTTTCTGATGGTGAATATAAAATTAATGATACCATTGCAATTTTATCTAATGAAAAAAATGAAGATATTGCCGTTACAATGACTCAAAAATGGCCTGTAAGAATTCCAATAAAAAATTACAAATCTAAACCTCGACCATTTAAAATTTTGGAAACAGGTGTTAGAACAATCGACCTTTTAAATCCTATTGTTGAAGGTGGTACAGGATTTATACCGGGACCTTTTGGTAGTGGAAAAACTGTATTGCAGCACGCCTTGGCAAAACAAGCCGACGCTGACTTAATTGTTGTTGCTGCTTGTGGTGAGCGTGCTAATGAAGTTGTTGAGATATTTAAAGAATATCCTGAATTAAACGACCCAAGAACAGGAAGAAAACTTGTTGAAAGAACAACAATTGTTGCAAACACATCTAATATGCCTGTTGCTGCTCGTGAAGCTTCGGTTTATACGGCAATGACATTGTGCGAATATTATCGTTCAATGGGTCTAAAAGTACTATTATTGGCTGACTCAACTTCTCGTTGGGCACAAGCCTTGAGAGAAATGTCGAACAGAATGGAAGAATTACCCGGACCTGATGCTTTCCCTATGGACTTATCAGCTATTGTGTCAAGCTTTTATGCAAGAGCAGGTTTTGTTTATTTAAATAACGATAAAACCGGTTCTGTAACATTTATCGGAACAGTATCTCCTGCAGGTGGTAACCTTAAAGAGCCTGTTACAGAATCAACAAAAAAAGCAGCACGTTGTTTTTATGCTTTATCTCAACAAAGAGCTGATAGTAAAAGATATCCTGCTATTGATCCAATTGACAGCTATTCTAAATATCTTGAATATCCTGAATTTGAAGAATATATTAAAAAGAACATTTCATCTGAATGGATTGATGATGTATTATTCACAAAAAACATACTGTTAAGAGGGAAAGAAGCTCACGAACAAATAAATATTCTTGGAGACGATGGTGTTCCTCTAAGTTATCACTTAAATTTCTGGAAATCAGAAGTTGTTGATTTTGTTATTCTTCAACAAGATGCTTTTGATGATATTGATTCTTCTTCTCCTATTAAACGACAGGAATATATGCTTAAATCAGTAATTAATATTTGTAAAAACGATTATAAATTTGATTCTTTCGAAGAAGTTAATCATTACTTTAAAAAGATTATTAACTTCTGTAAACAAATGAATTATTCTGAATTCCAATCAGAGAAATTTAAAGGTTTTGAAAAAGAATTAAATGCTACTATTGAAGAAAGGAAAATTGCATAATGGAAACAAAAGCTTTTCAAAAAATATATACCAAAATTACTCAGGTAACAAAAGCAACATGTTCGTTATCTGCACCTGGTATTGGTTACGAAGAATTAGCTATTATTAATGGCAGACTAGCACAAGTTGTTAAAATTAACAAAGATATTGTTACTCTTCAGGTATTCTCAGGAACAGAAGGTATCCCTACAAATGCAGAAGTCGTTTTTATGGGAAAACCTCCTACACTAAAAGTTAGTGACGAATTATCAGGAAGAATTTTTAACGCTTATGGTGAGCCTATTGATGACATGCCAGACATTCAAGGTGAAGAACGTGAAATTGGCAGTCCTTCTGTTAATCCGGTAAGAAGAGAACAACCATCACAACTTATAGCAACAGGTATTGCTGGTATTGACCTTAATAATACTATTGTTACAGGACAAAAAATACCTTTTTTTGCTGACCCTGACCAACCTTTTAATCAGGTTATGGCTATGGTTGCTCTTAGAGCTCAGGCAGACAGAATTATACTTGGTGGAATGGGTATGACAAACGATGACTTTTTATTCTATAAAAATGTATTCGAAAACGCCGGTGCTTCCGACCGTATTGTAAGTTTTATCAATACTACAGAAAACCCTTCTGTTGAGCGTTTGTTAGTTCCTGATATGACTCTTACTGCAGCAGAATATTTTGCTGTTGACAAAAACGAAAAAGTTTTAGTATTGCTTACCGATATGACACTTTATGCAGATGCTTTAAGTATTGTATCGAACCGTATGGATCAAATACCTTCTAAAGACAGTATGCCGGGTTCATTATATAGCGATTTAGCAAAAATTTACGAAAAAGCCGTTCAGTTTCCAGATGGTGGTTCAATAACTATTATTGCCGTTACTACACTGTCAGGCGGTGATATTACTCACGCTATTCCTGATAACACCGGATATATTACTGAGGGTCAGCTTTTCTTAAGAAAAGATTCTGATATTGGTAAAGTTATTGTTGACCCGTTTAGAAGTTTGTCCCGTTTGAAACAGCTTGTTATTGGTAAACAAACACGTAAAGATCATCCACAAGTGATGAATGCAGCTATTCGTCTTTTTGCCGATGCTGCAAATGCTAATACTAAATTGCAAAACGGATTTGACCTTAGCGATTATGATGAAAGAACATTAAATTTTGCAAAAGATTATTCTAATGATCTTCTTGCTATTGATGTTAATATTCAAATTGATGAAATGCTTAACACAGGATGGAAATTGTTTAATAAATATTTCACTCCTGAAGAAGTTGGTATTAAGAAAGAATTTGTTGACAAGTATTGGCCAAAAGAAGAGGTTTAGATTTTAGATTTAAGATTTTGGATTTATCAACAGACAATTTTAATTTTTTGATAAATGGACAAAAAAGAATTATTTAAAAGAACAAGACAATTTGCTGTCAAAACTTTTAAAATTCTTGAAAATTTTCCAAAATCAAAAGCTGCTGATGTAGTTGCATATTAATTATTAAAATCATCATCATCAGTAGCAAATTATAGAACTGTTAACAGGGGCTAAATCAAAAAACGATTTTAAAAACAAAATAAAAATCGTGTGATAAGAAGCAGATGAAAATAATTTTTGGTTAACTTTTATAAAGATATAGATTTAATTAATACATCAGAAGAACTTAATTTTTTAATTAATGAATCCGATAAATTTATTGCAATATTTGCATCAGCATTAAAGACATTTAAATAAACCTAAAATCTAAAATAGCTATTAATACTATGAACGATTATTTAATATTTTAATTATGGCTATAAAATTTCAATATAATAAGACCTGCTTGCAGGACTTAAAAAAACAATTAAAAATTAGAGTCGATGTTTTGCCTATTATCAAAAACAAAGAGTCTGCTTTACGCATGGAAGTAAAACGAGCCAAAAATCATGCTCACACTCTTGACGAGGCTCTTAAGAAAAAGATGCATGAGTATGATAACATTGTAAGACTTTGGGGAGAATTTGATAAAAATTTACTTCGCATTGATGATGTTAAAATAAGCATAAAAAAAATTGCAGGTGTAAAGACACCAGTATTGGAAGATATTATCTTCTCAACACAAAAATTTAGCTTATTTAACAAACCGGAATGGTTTTTAGATGGTATTTCTATTTTAAAAGATTTAGCAAAAATTGGTATTGAAAGAAATTTTTATTTTCGCAAAATGGATTTATTACTTTATGCCAGAAGAAAAACCACACAAAAAGTTAATCTATACGAAAAGATACAAATTCCCGGATATGAAGAAGCAATCATGAAAATAAAACGATTTATGGAAGATGAAGAAAATCTTTCTAAATCTGCTCAAAAGATATTAAAAAAACGTCAAGAAGAAAGGGAGGCAGCATAATGATTATTCCTATGAAAAAATATTCTTTTTTAGTTTATCATCAAGAATATAAACCTTTTCTTGTGGATATTCAAAACATTGGGGTTCTCGATGTTATTAAAAAGAATATTGATTTAGACGAAAATTCTCAAAATAAATTAAATCTTATTAATGAACTAACTAAAGCAATAAAATTTTTAAAGTTAAGACAGTCTGAAGCTGTGGCTAGTGACGAAAAAATTGACGGCTTTGAATTGTTTAATTCAATTACTGAAAAACAAAAAGAACTTGAAGAGTTAAACACGCAAATTGAGATTATAAATAAAGAAATTGAGTATGTTGAACCTTGGGGTGATTTTTCGTTAGAAACAATTGAAAATCTTAAGAAAGAAAATTTCTATGTTCGATTTTTTATTGCTGAAGAAAGAAAATTTTCTGAAGAATGGGCTGAAAAATATAATTTATTAGAGATAAATAAACATAAATCAAATCTTTACTTTATTATTATTGCAAAAGATAATAATGAAATTGAAATTGAAGCTGATGAAATACAAATGCCTGAACGTCCTATTTCTGAAGTATTAAAAAACAAACAGGAAATTGAATATAAAATTCAGGAAATTAATTCTCAGCTTAATGAATATTCAAATAAATTTATCCCAACTTTAACAGAAACACTCAATAATTTAAAAAAAGATTTTGAATTTGACAATGTTCTGTTAAACACAACACGAGAAGCCGATAACAAACTAATGGTATTACAAGGCTGGGTAGCTGTTACAAACGAAGAAGATTTAAAAAATTATCTTGACGAGAAAGGTATTATTTACTTTGCTGAGGAACCAAAAAAAGATGAAAAAGCACCAATATTATTAAAGAACAATAAATTTTCAAGTTTATTTGAACCTATTGGGAAATTATTTTCTATGCCGTCTTATCAAGAGTTAGACCTCACACCTTATTTTGCTCCATTTTTCATGCTTTTCTTTGGATTTTGCTTAGGTGATACCGGTTATGGCATTGTTCTGCTAATAGTTGCTTCATTACTAAAATTAAAATTCAAGAATAAAAAAGACATAAAACCATTGTTAAGCTTAGTGCAATTTTTAGGCATTGGTACAATAATTATGGGAGCTGTTTCCGGTACATTTTTTGGTGTATCGCTGGGAAAAGTTGAGGCTATTGGCAAGATGAAAGATATATTTTTATCAAACGATCAATTATTGAATTTTTCAATGGCACTTGGTGGAGTTCAAATAATTTTTGGCATTGCATTACGTGCTATTAATAAAATTAAACACCAAGGTTTTATTTTTGCTATTCCTGAGTTTGGATGGATATTAATGTTATTTAGTATTCTGGATTTAGCATTAATAAAATATATGGTTCCTGTTTCAAAAATAATATTATATATTAGTTTGGGAATGATTGTATTTTTCAGCAATCCAAAAGGAAACTTTTTTGCAGCTATTGGCAAAGGTATTTGGGATTTATACGGAATAACCGGTATTTTTGGTGATGTGCTATCATACATTCGTTTATTTGCCCTTGGTGTTTCTAGTTCTATTTTAGGATTTGTAATAAACAGTATGGCTTTACAAGCAAAAGGAATTCCTTATATTGGATACGGAGTATTCGTATTATTCTTGATACTTGGTCATACCGGAAATATTCTATTATCATCTTTAGGGTCCTTTGTTCATCCAATGCGTTTAACATTTGTAGAATTTTATAAAAATGCAGGTTTTGAAGGCGGAGGAAAAGAATACAAACCCTTTTCAAATAAATTAAAATAAATTAAATTAAATTAGATTAAACTAAACTTAAAAATTAAAATTAAAAAGGAGAAAAATCATGGTTACAACAGTAATTTTATCTTATGCAGGATTAGTATTAATGGTCGCTTTAGCAGGAATAGGAAGTGCAATAGGTGTAACTAGAGGTAGTAATGCAACAATTGGTGCTCTAAAGAAAAACGACGAAGCTTTTGGTAGTTATATGTTACTTAGTGCTTTACCGGGAACACAGGGATTGTATGGCTTTGCAGGCTTTTTCATTATCAATTCAAAAGGAATTATCGGACCTGAAATGACTTGGGCACAATGTAGTATTATATTAGCTGCCGGTATCATTCTTGGTGTTGTTGCTTTAATATCTGCTTTCAGACAAAGTAGTATTTGTGCAAACGGTATTGCCGCTATTGGTTCTGGTTTCGATGTTTTTGGTAAAACAATGGTATTAGCTGTATTCCCAGAATTATATGCTATTATTGCTTTTGCTGCTACATTCCTTCTTAGTGCAGCACTATAATTAAAATTAATTATATTTACTTTTGGTTTTTATAATTAAATTATAAAAAATAATTACCCTGTTAGATATTTTTTTTAATATCAGACAGGGTAATTTTATATCATTTTTATTTCATTATAATATTGATTTTTTATGAAAAGAAATTTTATTCTTATTTTAAGTTTATTAATCTGCTTTAATTTAACTAAGGCTCAAAAGAAACCTGAAAACAAAAAAATAAAATTCTCTTTTTCAGAAAGAATTAGATTAAGCTCATTTGACAATGCAATTTCTTTAAACGATTCGTCTGATATTTATGCATTCTCCCGATATAAAACAAATGTTGGTGTTAAATTTATACCAAATAAAAATATTGAGTTAAATTTAAAGTTGGGAAACCAAGCAATAATATGGCTTTCGCCTAGAAGTAAAAAGAATACTTTATCTGAGGTATTTATCGATCAACTTTATTTTAAATGGAAAAATGTTGCAAATCTTCCTTTAGAAATAACCTTTGGCAGACAAAATATTATGCTCGACGAAGGTTTTATTTGTTTAGACGGACAACCTTTAACCGGCTCAAGGTCAACTTATTTTAATGCAATTAAAAGTATTTATTCTTTTAATGATAACAATAATATTACAGCTTTTGTTTCTTACATACCAAGAACTGATGATTTATTACCGATTATTAACGAAGATAATCCGGCACAACTTTTAGAAGAACAAGCAAATACAGGCTTAGGTTTATATTATAAAACAAATATTAATAAATTAAAATTATCTGCATATTATTTCAGGAAAAACACTTTTAGCAATGACTTTGATTCTACTCAGACCAAAATAAATACTTTGGGAGCAAGACTTTTATTCCCAATAATTAAAAACCTGGAATTAACGACAGAAACTGCTTATCAATTTGGTAACACCGACGAATTCAACATAAATTCTTTTGGCGGTTATTTCCATTTAGATTATAATATTGATAATAAAATACCTTTAATAAATATGCTTACAATAGGTGGATTTTATTTAAGTGGTGACGACCCTTCTTCCGATAAAATTGAAGCTTGGAACCCTCTCTGGAGCAGATGGCCCAAATGGAGTGAATCGTATATCTTTACTTTAATACCTGAGAATAATTGCAAAGTAGCTTATTGGTCAAATATGGCATCGTTATATGCTGCAATAAATGCAAAATTATCTGAAAACATTTTTTTTAATGCTACATTTAACCACTTACTTGCTTTAGAAGATAACTTATCCGCTTTTTGTTCAGGCAGCGGAAAAACAAGAGGTAATCTTCTTAAATTGAAATTAAATTATAAGATAGATAAAAACTGGTCAGGGCATTTTATTTGGGAAAATTTCGCGCCGGGAGACTTCTACCCTACTTCTGCCGACGGATATAACTTTTTCAGATTTGAACTTTTGTTTAAAATATAATGTTTTTACAAAAAATTGACCATTGTCGAAATATTTTAGATAACATACTTTGACCAAAATCGCAGATCGAACAATTTACATGTTTAACATAGTTAATACTACAGCTTTTCTTTTCAAAACCCAAAAGATTATTTGTTTACTCCTACAAAATTTATATATTTACCAGAGTAATAAAAAACAGTATAAAAACAATGACTTTTTTGCTACAATTAATTATAACAAAAAACCAATTTTTCTTACAGTTTTAAAGTAAATGTCTCTTTTTTAAGGACAAACTTATATTACTATAATGGAAATAAACGGAATAGTCCGGATATTTACTTGTTAGCTGCAAGCAGAGTGAAAGAACATTATGGGACTATTTAGTAAAAAGAAAACAAAAGATATGTTTAAAGAAAAAAATACAACAGATAATAACAATAATGAAATTAATGAACGTCCGAGGATTTGTTGCATAGATATAGAAGGAGAAGTTGTTGAAAAATTGCAACAATCTAACTTTAATATATACAACGGAACATTAGGAAAAAAAATAAGAATACCGAACAAAAATAGATATGATAATCATCAAATATTATTACAAAATGATTTTCCAATTAATATACACGAATATGATATTTTTATTATTGATTTAGATGATAATGAAATTATAGATTATAATTCTGATGAGCATATAAAGAAAAATCATACTGGAAAAACTGCGATATCTTTATTAAGTAGTT
>QMPG01000013.1 GCA_003648455.1 Bacteroidota bacterium | reverse complement strand
TAGATTTCCCGGGTGCAGGAATGTTTCACTATATATCGTTCCGTTCGTCTTTGGCAATTATTACATCATTAATAGTTTCGCTACTATATGGAAAAAAAATTATACGATTATTACAGCGACAACAAATTGGTGAAACAATTCGTGATTTAGGACTCGAAGGCCAAATGCAAAAAAAAGGCACTCCTACAATGGGGGGGATAATTATTATAGCTTCAATTTTAATTCCAACCTTATTGTTTGCCAAGTTAGACAATATTTATATAATTTTAATGATTATCACTACAGTTTGGTTAGGCTTAATTGGCTTTCTCGATGATTATATTAAAGTTTTTAAAAAAAATAAAGAAGGATTAGCCGGTAAGTTCAAAATTTTAGGGCAAGTTATACTAGGTGTAATTGTTGCTTTAACTCTATATATTAGTGATGATGTTGTGATTAGAGAAAAAAATAAGGTTGAGATTCCAACTACTCAGATTGTTGAGGGTATTCGAAATGCTAATAAAAATGAAAAGTTTATTACTAGAGATATAAAATCAACAAAAACAACAATACCGTTTTTTAAAAACAACGAAGGTGATTATGCAAATATAATTGCATTTTTAGGAGAAGAAGTGGCTCAAAAATGGGCTTGGCTGGTTTTTGCTATTGCTGTAATTTTTATTATTACTGCTGTTTCAAATAGTGCTAATATGACCGATGGTCTCGATGGTTTAGCTACAGGTTCTTCAGCAATTATTGGAGTTACTTTGGGTATTCTTGCATATTTATCGGGACACGTTATTTATTCCGAATATTTAGATATTATGTATATTCCAAATGCCGGTGAATTGGTTGTTTTTGCAAGTGCGTTTATTGGAGCTACTATTGGATTTTTATGGTATAATTCATATCCTGCACAAGTTTTTATGGGTGATACAGGGAGTTTGTCGATTGGTGGTATTATAGCTGTTTTTGCAATTATTATTCATAAAGAATTACTTATTCCAATTTTATGTGGAGTGTTTTTTGTTGAGAGCTTGTCTGTTATTATGCAAGTAGGATATTTTAAACATACAAAAAGAAAGACAGGAAAAGGAAAGCGTATTTTTTTAATGGCACCTTTACATCATCATTATCAAAAATTAGGTTATCATGAATCAAAAATTGTTACAAGATTTTGGATAATTGGTATTTTGCTGGCAGTTATAACTATTGTTACTCTAAAAATTAGATAAACATTTTGCTAAAGATGAATAATAAAAGAATTGTAATATTAGGAGCAGGTGAAAGTGGAGTTGGTTCTGCCATTCTGGCAAAATCAAAAGGCTATGAGGTTTTTGTTTCTGATAATGGAAACATTAGCAAAAAGTATAAAGACGATCTTATTAATAATAATATTGATTGGGAAGAAGGAGGACATAGCGAAAATTTTATCTTAAATGCAGGTCTGATTATCAAAAGTCCGGGAATACCTGAAAGTGTTCCAATTATTAAAAAGATTATTGAGAAGAAAATTAGAATAATTTCGGAGATCGAGTTTGCCGGTGTTTATACTAATGCTAAAAAAATTTGTATTACAGGAAGCAATGGTAAAACAACAACGACTTTAATGATTTATCACTTGTTGAAAAAAGCAGGGTTAAATGTTGGTGTGGCAGGAAATGTAGGAAAAAGTTTTGCTTTACAGGTTGCCAGAAATTCATTCGATTATTATGTAATTGAATTGAGTAGTTTTCAACTCGATGGAATGTATGAGTTTAAACCGGATATTGCAATAATAATGAACATTACACCTGATCATCTTAATCGGTATGATAATGTTTTTCAGAATTATGTTAATTCAAAATTTAGAATTACTCAAAACCTTACCACAAACGATTACTTAATATATTGTTCTGATGATGAGCTTGTAAAAAATGAAATAACAAAAAGAAATATAAATACAAACAAATTGCCATTTTCGCTTAGTAATGAGAGAAATAATGGAGCTTATGTTGAACAAAATAATATAATAATAAATATGACTAATAATAATTTTATCATGTCAATACAAGATTTAGCTTTACAAGGGAAACACAATACCTATAATTCAATGGCTGCCGGATTAACCGGAAAAGTTTTGAAAATAAGGAAAGAAGTTATTAGAGAAAGTTTGGCTGATTTCCAAGGTGTTGAACATCGACTTGAACCTGTTATTAAAGTTCACGGTATTGAATTTATTAACGATTCGAAAGCAACTAATGTTAATTCAACTTGGTATGCGCTTGAAACTATGTCGAAACCAATTGTTTGGGTTGTTGGTGGAATAGACAAAGGTAATGATTATTCAATATTAAACGATTTAGTAAGAGATAAGGTTAAAGCAATAGTCTGTCTTGGAAAAGATAATGAGAAGATACACAAAGCATTTGCAGATTATACTGAAACTATTATTGATACATCGTCAATTGAAGAAGCTGTTAGTGCTGCTTATTATCTTGCTGAAAAAGGAGAAGTCGTTTTGCTATCGCCTGCTTGTGCTAGTTTTGATTTGTTTGAAAACTATGAAGATAGAGGAAGAAGATTTAAAAATGCGGTTAGAGATTTATAACTATTATTTTAAATAATAAGTTTTAGTAAATTAAGATAAACTTTGTGGGAGTTTTTTAATATAAGTAAATGAAAGATAAACTTTCAAAATATTTTAAAGGAGATACTGTAATATGGGTAGTGATATTCATATTGAGTATTTTTTCTATTTTGGCTGTATATAGTTCTACAGGAACACTTGCTTATAGAAAAATGGGTGGTAATACAACATATTATTTTCTAAGACATACCATTTTTCTAATTTTTGGAATAGGAATTATTTATTTGTTTCACACAATATCATATAAATATTATTATGTAATATCTAAGGTGCTTTTATATGTCACAATTCCTTTATTAATATTCACCTTGTTTAAAGGAATGAGCCTAAATCAGGCTTCACGTTGGATAACACTGCCTGGTATTGGTTTGTCGTTTCAAACTTCTGACTTGGCAAAATTTGCATTAATTATTTACATTGCAAGATTGCTATCGAGCAAACAAGAACATGTAAAAGATTTTAAAAAAGCTTTTAAACCTGTGGTGTTGCCTATTATTATAGTGTGTGGATTAATATTACCGGCAAACTTTTCTACTGCAGCTATTTTATTTGCAACTTCCTTAATTTTAATGTTTGTTGGGCGAATTAGTTTAAAGTATTTGTTCGGATTAATTGGCATTGGAGTAGTATTATTTGCAGTTTTTGTTACAATTGCGCTTAATTCTCCTAATAAGGGTCGAGTTGGTACTTGGAAAAAAAGAATTGAAAGTTTTAACGACCAAACTAAAAACGATGGTAATTATCAAACCAATCAATCAAAAATTGCAATTGTTACCGGAGGCTTATTTGGGAAAGGTCCGGGACACAGCACTCAAAGAAATTTTTTACCACATCCTTATTCCGATTTTATTTATGCAATAATAGTTGAAGAATATGGCTTTATTGGAGGATTTTTTGTTTTATTATTATACATGATACTATTATATCGTGCGGGTGTAATAATAAAGAAATGTGAAAGAACTTTCCCCGCCTTTTTAGTTATTGGATTGACTTTTAGCATTGTTTTTCAAGCAATGATAAATATGGCGGTTGCTGTAAATATTTTTCCTGTTACCGGTCAAACATTGCCTTTTGTAAGTATGGGAGGTACATCAATAATATTTACAAGTATTGCGATTGGGATTGTTCTTAGTGTTAGTCGCAATGTTCACGAAACAGATGAGTTGATTTTAGATGATGAAGAAGAATAAAAAAATAATTATAAGCGGTGGTGGTACAGGAGGACATATTTTTCCTGCAATCTCAATTGCCAATGCTCTGAAAAGAATAGATGAAAATATTGAAATTTTATTTGTTGGAGCAAAAAGCAAAATGGAGATGGTGAGAGTTCCTGATGCAGGTTATAAAATTGTCGGGCTGCCTATAAGTGGCTTCCAAAGACGAATTACGTTAAAAAATATTTCGTTCTTTTTTAAATTATTTTTTAGCATACTTAAATCTAAACGAATAATAAATTCATTTAAGCCCGATGTGGCTGTTGGAGTTGGTGGATATGCTAGTGGACCTTTGCTTTATATTGCTTCAAAAAAAGGAATCCCTTCTTTAATACAGGAGCAAAATTCCTATGCAGGGATAACTAATAAATTGCTTGCTAAAAGAGTAGATAAAATTTGTGTAGCTTATCATAATATGGAGAATTTTTTTCCAAAAGAAAAAATATTATTTACAGGAAACCCTATTCGTAAAGATTTGTTGGAAATTGATAGTAAGAAAGATGATGCTTTAAAATATTTTAATTTAAATAATAAATCTAAAGTTTTGCTAATTGTGGGAGGTAGTTTAGGAGCTTTAACTATTAATCAGAGTGTTCTTAAAGATTTAGATAAGTTCTTTCGTGGTGGAGTACAAGTTATTTGGCAAACAGGAAAAAGTTTCTATGAGAAAGCAAAATTTGAATTACTAAGGTATAATAATCAAGAAAAGAGGATTAAAATTTATGATTTTATTTCAAAAATGGATTTTGCTTATGCTGCTGCAGATATTATTATCTCTAGAGCAGGAGCAGGTACTATTTCTGAATTATGTTTGGTTAAGAAACCTGTGATATTAATTCCATCGCCAAACGTAGCAGAAGATCATCAAACTAAAAATGCAATTGCTTTGGTGGAAAAAAATGCTGCTGTTTTAATTAAAGATAATCAAGCAATAGAATTGCTGGCTGACGAAGCGTTAAGCTTAATTAAAGATGCTGACAAAATGAAAAACCTATCAGAAAATATATCAAAATTAGCAGTTGCTAATTCTGATGAGATTATTGCAAATGAAATTTTAAAAATGATTGAATAATTGTAAATGGATATAAATAGTATACATAATGTTTATTTAATAGGTATTGGTGGAATTGGAATGAGTGCTATTGCACGATATTTTAAGTCTTTAAACTTTAATGTTGCCGGCTACGATAAAACACCATCTCCATTAACCGAAGAGTTAACAGATGAAGATATTGATATTCATTTTGATGATGATATACAACAAATACCAAAATTATATAAAACAGACATCAATAATACTTTAATAATATATACTCCTGCAATTCCAAACAATCATTCTGAATATAATTATTTCAAAAAAAACAATTTTCAGATATATAAGAGATCAAAAGTACTAGGTCTAATTTCTAATCACAAAAAGGGAGTTGCTGTTGCAGGTACTCACGGGAAAACAACAGTTTCTACTTTAATCGCCCATATTCTTAAACAATCGAAATTTGATTGTAGTGCTTTCCTGGGAGGAATTTCAAATAATTACAATAGTAATTTATTAATGTCAGACAAAAGTAATTTTGTTGTACTTGAAGCTGATGAGTTTGACAAATCATTTCTTCAATTATTCCCCTATTTCGCTGTTGTAACTTCTGTTGATGCCGATCATCTGGATATCTACGGAGATGAGAAAAGATTGAGAGAATCTTTTGTTCAATTTATTAAGCAAATAAAAGAAAATGGTAAACTGCTTATCAAGAAAGATCTTAATCTCAATTATGAATTAAATAAAGGAGTAAAACAATACACCTATTCATTAAATTCTAAAGCCGATTTTTATGCAAATAAAATTTGTTTAAGCAATGGCGTTTATTATGTTGATATTGTTACACCAGATGAAATTATTAAAGATGTGGAGATAGGAATGCCGGGCTTGTTTAATGTTGAGAATTCAATAGCAGCTTTTGCAGTTTCTTATTTATTAAGGGTAGAACAAAAAGATATTAGAGCTGCCATAGCAAATTCAAAAGGGGTAAAGCGTCGTTTTAATTATATTATTAAGACAAATAATTTAGTATATATTGACGATTATGCACATCATCCCAACGAATTAAAAGCAGCTATTTCGTCAGCTAGAGAATTGTTCCCCGATAAAAAAATCACAGGCATTTTTCAGCCGCATTTATATTCACGAACACGTGATTTTGCAAGCGAGTTTGCTAAAAGTTTAGAATTGCTCGATTGTTTAATAATGCTCGATATTTATCCGGCTCGCGAGTTGCCTATTGAGGGGGTTAGTTCCAAAATGATTCTGGATAAAGTAAGTATTGAGAATAAATTTTTATGTTCAAAGAGTGAATTAATTGATGTTTTAAAAAAACAAGAAACTGAGGTTGTGTTAACTTTAGGGGCAGGAGATATCGATCGATTAATTCAACCGATAAAAAAATATTTTGAAACAATTGTTAACGATTAAAAAATAATTTTAGAGAATGTAATTTTTTCTATTATCAATAATAAATGAAAAATTTTAAGTACATAAAAGAAATATTAATTTGGTTATCAATAATAGCTTATTTGATAATTTCGCTCAGCTTTGTTTCTGAGAAAGAATCGCAAATACCTTGTAGCTCCGTTGATGTGGCTATTGTTGACGATTCCCACAATCGTTTTGTTGAAGAAGATGATATTATTTCTATGATTTATAATAAAGGAGGTAAATTATTAGGATATCCTATAGATAGTATTAATTTGGCTAATTTAGAAGAGTTGATTAATGATAATCCATCGATTAAAAAATCAGAAATTTACCGAACAATAAATGGAATTTTAAAAATTGACATAGAACAACGCAAGCCTATTGTTAGAATAATTAATTTTAATAATGAAAGTTATTATATTGATGAACAGGGAGCTTTAATGCCTCTTTCAAATAATTATACAGCTCGAGTGCTTGTGGCAAATGGAGATATTAATGAACCGTATCAATTAAATTATTCTACCGACATTATTTCTTCATCAAAAAAAGATGAGCTAAATAGACATTGTGTGTTATGTGATATATATAATATTGCCAAATTTATTTATAATGATGAATTTTGGCGTTCTCAAATAGAACAGATATATGTTCGGAATGGTGAATATAAACTCATTCCTAGAGTTGGTTCGCAAGTTGTTTTGTTTGGTGGGATTAATAATTTAGAAGAAAAATTCATTAAGTTAGAAGCTCTTTATAAACAGGGTTTTTCTCAGGTAGGATGGAATAAATATAAAACAATAAATTTAAAATATACTAATCAAATTATTTGTACAAAAAAATAAAGTTTATGAGCCAAAAAGAAAATTTTATTGCAGCTATTGATATTGGCACTACAAAAATTGTTGCAATAATTGGAAAGAAAAACAAAAATGGTAAATTAGAAATTTTAGGCTTAGGAAATTCACCATCAAGTGGTGTGAAGCGTGGTGTAGTGCTTAATATTGAAAAAACCGTTTGTTCAATTAATGAAGCTGTTAGTCAAGCTGAGAAAGTTTCTGAATGTAAAATAAACAATGCTTTTGTAGGTATTGCCGGACAACACATTAGAAGCATTCGAAACAGAGGGTATATCAATAGAGAAACTTACGACGAAGAAATATCTCTCGACGATGTTCAGAGTTTGATTGACGATATGCATAGAATACCTGTTGAAGTTGGTGAAGAAATAATTCATGTTTTACCTCAAAATTTTATTGTCGATAATGAAACAGGAGTAAAAAGCCCTGTAGGAATGTTCGGAAAGCGACTTGAAGCAAATTTTCATATTGTTATTGGTCAAACTGCTGCAGGAAACAATATAAAAAAATGTGTTAACAGGTCAGGATTAAAAGTGAACAAATTGATTTTAGAACCTTTAGCATCTTCAAATGCAGTATTAACCGAAGACGAAAAAGAGGTTGGTGTTACTTTAATTGATATTGGTGGAGGAACAACTGATGTAGCAGTTTATTACGATGGAATTATTCGTCATACTGCTGTAATACCTTTTGGTGGAAATATTATTACTAATGATATAAAAGTTGGTTGTTCAATATTAGAAAGACAAGCCGAGGCTTTGAAAATTAAATTTGGCTCTGCTCTTGCCGATGAGGCTCAAGAAAATAAAGTTGTTACTATCCCGGGTATTAGCGGACGACAAAGTAAAGAAATTTCTTTCAAAAGTTTGGCACACATTATTCAGTCAAGAATGGAAGAAATAATTGATGAAATTTATTTTGAAATTGAAACGTCTGGTTTTGCAGATAAATTAGGTGCAGGTATAGTTGTAACAGGAGGTGGTGCTTTATTGAAGAATTTGCCACAATTATTAGCATATAAAACCGGAATGGATGTGCGAATTGGCTTCCCAAATCAGCATTTAACAAGCGATGTTGTTGATGATATAAACCAACCAAAATATTCAACAGCCATTGGGCTTATTTTAAAAGGTTATGAAGATGTTGAGATTGATGAAGAAGTCTTTGAAAAAAAAAATGAAGTAAATAATGTAGAGAAGGAAGAAAAAAATGAATCAAAACAGACTTCAAAGAAAAAAATATTCAATGGGTTTCTTGATAAGTTCAGTGATATGTTTGAAGTTGATGATGGGAAGATGTAAATTATTGTAGTATAATAATTTTGATTTAATAATTAGCAATTTAATAATATCGTTATGGCAGAAGATATAATAAATTTTGATTTACCACAAGAAAGATCATCAATAATAAAAGTTATTGGTGTAGGAGGTGGCGGTAGCAATGCTATTAATTATATGTATGGACAGGGTATTACTGATGTAAATTTCGTTGTGTGTAATACTGATGCTCAAGATTTAGCAAGAAGTCCTGTTCCTGTGAAAATTCAGTTGGGAGAAACTTTAACTCAAGGTCGTGGTGCCGGGAATAACCCTGAAATGGGAAGGCAAGCAGCAATAGAAAGTCTTGATAGCATTACAGAGTTATTGTCACACAACACAAAAATGGTTTTTATCACTGCCGGTATGGGTGGTGGTACGGGCACTGGTGCAGCACCTATTATTGCGAAAGAAGCCAAAGAAAACAATATATTAACTGTTGCCATTGTTACTATTCCATTCCAATTTGAAGGAAAACGACGAATTAGTCAGGCAGTTCAGGGGATATCTGAATTAAAAGAGTATGTCGATTCTTTGCTAATTATTAATAATGAAAAATTGCGCCAGATATATGGTAATTTGCCGTTCTCTGAAGCTTTTTCAAAAGCAGATAATGTTTTAACAATTGCTGCTAAAGGCATTGCCGAAATAATTACTGTTTCAGGAAATATTAATGTTGACTTTGCTGATGTACAAACTGTAATGAATAACAGTGGGGTTGCATTAATGGGTTCTGCTGTTGCCGAAGGGGAAGATAGAGCTCTTTGCGTTATTCAGGAAGCATTAAATTCTCCTTTATTAAATGATAACGATATTAAAGGTGCTAAAAATATATTATTGAATATTCGTTCGGGTAAAGATGATGAAATTAGAGTAGATGAGATAGGACAAATAACTGATTATCTTCAGGATGCTTCAGGTTTGGATGCTGATATTATTTGGGGTAACACTCTTGACGAAAGTTTAGAGAGAAAAATTTCAGTTACAATTATTGCAACAGGCTTTAACACTGAGTCAATACCCGAATTTGCAGTAAATAGAGTAGAAAAGAAAGAAAAAATATCTCTTGACGAAGATTTGAATTCTAACATTGAATTTGAAGTAGATAATAAAGTTTTAAAGCAAAAAAATGTTTTTTCATCTGCACAAAGGAGAATAGAATTTAATGGGAATGACGAAGTAGAAAAATTTGATTTGGAAGATAGTGCTGTTAATGTAAATGTTTCAAATACCGAAAGGATAAAAGACGAAGAGATAAATATAAGCAGGACAAAAAAAGAACAACATAATATTAAAAATATAAAAAGAAATCAAGTAAGATATAATAATTACAGAAGAACAAATAACATAGAAGAATATGAGGATGTGCCTGCTTATAAGAGGAAAGAGATTGAATTAGAAAGTTACAGTTTGTCTTCTGACGATGATGTTGAGGTGTCAAGATTTACATTGTCTGACGATGAAAGTGGCGATAACTCTAATATTAATAAGAATAATTCATACCTTTTTGATAATGTTGATTAAAAAAATAAATTAATATGAACTTATTTGAACAAATTACAGCAGATATTAAAAAAGCAATGCTAAATAAAGATAAAGCAATGCTTGAAGCGTTAAGAGCTGTTAAATCGGCTTTGTTAATAGAAAAAACAAAAGGAGCTTCTTCTGAATTGACAAAAGAAGAAGAAATAAAAATTTTGCAACGTCTTGTTAAACAAAGAAGAGAGTCCGCAGAAATTTATAAAAATCAAAATAGAAAAGAGCTGTATGATGCAGAGGTCTATCAGGCAGATGCAATTCAGCTTTATTTACCAAAGCAGTTGAGTGATGAAGAATTGACAAAAGAAATAGCTGAAATAATTGCTAGTGTTGGTGCATCATCGATGAAAGATATGGGAAAGGTTATGGGAATTGCAGGGAAAAAATTGGCAGGCAGAGCTGAAGGAAAGATTATAGCTGATAAAGTAAAGGTTTTGTTGTCATAAAAATAATTGACAAAAAAACAGGCTGTCATAAGACAGCCTGTTTTTTTTATGACTAAGTAAGTATAATATCTACTAATAGAATTTATATCTATTATCTTTTATGTCTGAATTTTCTTTTAAAGCATTGAAAGAAATGGATTCTATTTGATTGAGTAAGTTTTTAGTAAGATAAACTTTTTCTTTATTAATGTCGATTTTTTCACCGGAGTTGTTAATTGACTTAACAACAATAACATACACTCCATTATTTCCTTTAATTGGTTCTGATAATTTCTCTTTAGGAAGAGTTACGGCAGCGGCATTGATTTTTGGCTCAATTCCTAGTCCCTTAATCCCAAATGATGAAAATCTAATGTCTTTTGAAGATTTTACTTCTGTGTTAAGACTTTTTGCTAAGTCATTAATGTTATTTTGATTTTGATTTTTAATGTCTTCAATAAGCTTTTCTGCTTTTTTCTCACGTTTAACATCAATTTCAATATCAGTTCTTACTTGTTCAATATCTGAATAACCTTCTTCTCTTACATCAGTTAAAGTTGCTACAACAAATTTATTTCCAAATTCAAAAATTGGAGAACCAGTTCCTTCTTCAGCTTTAAAAGCCCATCTGATAAGTTCTCTTGGAGAATCTAATCCGGAAATCTTATTGTCGTTTATTCTTAAATTATTTGCTACTTTCTTTGTTAAGTTTTGCTTTGTAACAGCTTCTTCAAATTTTTCTTTTGTGTTATAAAGTCCTGCAAATTTACTTGCTTGTGAATAAATTTGTTGATAGGTTTCAGAACTTGGTTCAATTTTTCTGTCAAGAATAGCAAGCTGAACTTTTTTATGTTTTGGGCTTTGTTTAATTATTTTAACTAAATGAATACCATATTGTGTTTTAATAGTAAAAATATCGCCTTTATTTGCGAAGAAACAAGAATCGCTAAAAGCTTTACTAATAGAATTTTCTTGAAGCCAACCAATATCTCCACCTTTTTCAGAAGAGCCTTGATCTTCTGAATATTTTTTTGCTAAATCTGAAAATTTTTGACCGTGTTTAATTAAATTTTTCAAACTGTCAACCAATACTTCTGCTTTTGAATAATCTCCTGAGTTTTTATCGGGAGAAATTAAAATATGACTTACTTTAACAGAATCCGGTAAATTTGCAATTCTACTTACTTTTACTAATTTATAAGTGCCATCTTCGAGATATGGTCCATAAATTTCACCTTCTTTTGAATTAAATGCAAATGATGCAACTTGTCCTGAAAGTTCTTTTTCTGTATAGAATTTGTTATCGAAATGAGAATCAGCATTTAAGTTAACAAACTGTTCGTCATCTTCAGTGTTTTTAAATTCTTCAACAATATCATTTATCCATTTGTGAGCTAATCCCTCATCTTTTTTCGAAGGAACAACTTCAAATGTAACATAAGCAATATCACGAGAAGCTTCTTGTTTGAATTTATTAATGTGTTTTTCGTAATAATTTGATAAATCTTCGTCAGTAATAGTGATAAGACTGTCGCTAACAGAGTTGTATCTCATAACAATATAGTCAATATCAGCACTGAGATTTCTTTCTTGAGCTTCTTTTTTAGCTTCAAGGTCAGTAATAAATAGACCTTTTTTTATTAAATTATTATATTTTTCATTAAGTCTGTTGTGTAATACAACTTTCTCAAAAGCTAACCAACTTTGTCTTGCTTTGCCTGAAGGATCTTGGTCAAGATTTTTAAGGAATTGAATAACTAAAGTACGATCAAACTGACCTGTTGTTCTATTTTGAAAAATTGGAATTTGTTTAATTTGAGGAAGAATATTATTTCCCTGAACCATATCAAAAAGCTCATCAGAACTGATTGATATTCCAAGTTCTGAATATTCTTTTTTCATTACATAGTCTCTAATTAATTCATTCCAAGTTTGTTGTCTTATTCTTTCACTTGTTTCTTCATCTAAAGCAGATTGATTAGTGTTTCGTTTATAGTTTTCTGTTGCTTCTTCAACTTTTTGTTGATATAGTTGAACAGGAATTGATTTTCCTGCTACTTCGGCAATTTCATTTTGAGAACCTGAAAATAATGATCGTCCTGATTTTAACATATCACCTAAAATGAAGGCTAATAAGGCTAAACCAATAACTACAGCAACCAATACGCCTGCTTTGTTTCTTATGTTTTGTAATGTGGCCATTTTTTAATTTAATTATTTATTTTTATCTTATTTTTTTGAATTTACGAAGATAATAAAATTTACCATGAAATTTATTTTAGTTGGCAAATATAAGCTTAAGTTTAGAATTTTTTGAGTGATTTTTTATTTTTTTTCAATAAATAGCGTTATTAATTCTATTCTTGTTTGACTAACTTTCAGAATTTTGACTCTATAAGAGCCAATTTCTATGCTGTCATTAATTTGGGGAATCTTTTCCAGCTTGGATAAAATTAATCCTGCAATTGTTTCGTAGTCTTCGCTTTGAGGAAGATCTAAATTATATTTCTCGTTAATATAGTCAATCTCTAATCTACCAGAAAACATATATTCGTTTTCGCTTATTTTTTTGTCGATAAAATCAGTAGAATCATGTTCGTCTTCTATTTCTCCAAAAATTTCTTCCATAATATCTTCAATTGTTACCATGCCGGAAGTTCCTCCAAATTCATCAACGACCAATGCAATGCTTTTATGATTTTGAATAAATGATGATAGTAGCTTGTTTGCCGGCATAGTTTCAGGAACGATTGGAATTTTGTGAAGCATTTCTTTTATTGAAGACGGATTGTTAAATAATTCTGATGAGTGAGTATATCCAATAATATTATCAATACTTCCGTCGTAAATTAAAATTTTTGAGTACCCTGTAGTAATAAATTTTTCTTTCAGTGTTTCAATTGAGTCGTTTATGTCTAAAGCAACAATTTCATTTCGGGGAATTATGCATTCTCTGAGTTTTACTTTTGAAAAATCAAGAGCATTTTTAAAGATTTTCATGTCATGCTCTATTTCAACATCTTCATTTTTTGTGTTTTTGTTCTCGTCAATAAGATTGTTTAGGTCGATTTTACCGAAAGAAACTTTTGTGTCTTCTTTCGTTATTTTTATTCGGAAAATAAGTCTTAAAAAGTTGTTTGAAAACAATATAGAAAAGTGAGTTATTGGATAAAATAAGTAATAAAAAATTAGAACAGGGACAGAAAAAAACTTTAAAATTTTATTCGGATTTATTCTGAATAATGTTTTTGGAACAAATTCTGCTGTTAGTAGTATTATTAAAGTTGATACTATTGTTTGAATTAACAAAACAGATATGTATGATTTGGTAATTAAATATATTACAGGCTCAAGAATATTAGCCATAAAAACACCATAAATAACTAAAGAGATAGTATTTCCAATTAACATTGTTGCTATGTAATGTGTTGGGTGTTCTGTGAAAATTGAAATAATGTCAGCAGGAAAAAGACCTTGCTTTTTATCAAGTTCAATTTTTAATTTATTTGATGATATAAAAGCCATTTCCATTCCGGAAAAAAAAGCTGATAAAAGAAGTGAAATAAGAATTATGATAAAGTTATTCATTACAAAATACCTCTTATTTTTTTTTATTGGTTTCTGTTTTTCTTAAATTCCTCCTGTAAAAATACATTAATAGAGCAATTAATGTAAAGATAAAAAACAAATAGCTTTCTTTAAAACTTAATTGAATTGTTTTATGAATTCCTGCAAAAAGACTTAATATTGAAACAACGAGCCACAATATTTGTAGTATGTAAGCGAAATGTTTTTTCATAATAAGATTATAATTTTTTTAATTCTCAACGTTTATTATTCCTTTGGGTTTTAAAATTTCCCAACTCGACAAATCTTGGTTCGCTTTAAGTCCATGTCCATAAAAAACACCTTCACTTGTTGATATTTTTACAAACTCGTCGGTATGAATACGTCCCTTTCTTTTATCCCAAATTAAGAATTCAGTATTAAGCTTCTCGTTTTTTTCTTTATTAATTACAACTACATCGTATTTTGCTTCCCAAATTTCTTTCTTGTCAAAATATTTTGAGTAATTTGCTGTTATCTTTGCATTTACAAGAAGAGAATCGTTATAAAAAAGAACTTCAATACCTTTTGGAAATTCAGTATACGGGTCTTCTTTTTGTATAAAGTGATTTAGCTCTTTAGCAATAAGTTTTACTTTTATTTTGGCAGAATCGCTATAAATAATTTCTATATTTTTTGCTGATATACTAGGAGTTTCTTTGTAATTTGTTAGTGTTTTTATTTCTTCAATATCGTTTGTGCACGAAAAAAGCATTATACTACCTACAATTGCAGGTAGTATAATGCTTTTAAATAGTGTTGTTTTTGAAAGTTTTATTAAATTAACAATTTTGTCAATTTGCATATTATTTTTAAATATTATTTAAAACGAGCAATTGTTTTTTCGTTTATCCATCCTTCCACAGTATATGTATTTCCTTCTTGAACTTCATGAAAGAAAGCAGATTCTTTATCAGGAAAATATTGTGAATAAGTTTTTATTAGCTCATTAGCTTGATCAACTAAAGATGTGTCAATTTTTTTAGCTTTAATGAATTTATCGACAGCACTCCAGTAAACCGCTTTATGAGCAAATTCATCTTCACCAATATTTTTAGAATCAGTAGCATAAGCTTTACCAATTAAAATATAAGGGTTTCCGTCTTTAGGATTAAATTTTATTGCATTATAAGCGTATGTTCGGGCTAGTTCGTGATTGCCTTGTGAATTTGTTAATATTCCTAGCTCATAATAATATCTTGCTTTTACAATGCTGTCTTCTTCAAGACTAATTGCTTCTTTATAATAATGAGTTGCTTTCGAAAATTTTTCTTTTTTCAAAAATAATTTTGATAAATTATAAGCTGCTTGAGCCGAAGGTTCTAGTTTGTATAGGTTTACAGAAGTTTCTTCGAACAATTTGCAATTATTACATTCAGTTTTATCAAGTAATTTTGTAATTTTTTTCAATAATTCAACATCTTCGGGTGCTTCATTAAATTTAGGTGTAAATAATGATATTAAAGCATCGCAATCAGCAGCACCACTATCAGAAAATAATCCTTCGCAATTACCCATAATAGTTTTAGCCTTTTCTATTTTTTTTGGTTTTTTTTGGTTTTTTATTGCATAGTTAAGAGCATCAATAGATTTTGTGTAGTTGTTAATAACATCTTCTTTTGCAATAGTTCCTTTCTTAAATAAGTAATAAGTTGCTTGCATTAAAGAGTTAATTGCAATAGGATCGGTTTTTTCTTTTCTTATTGTTAAAGATTCAAGCAAATATTTATATGCTTCCTCTTCTCTATCTTTTGATAAATTATACAAGTCAACCCCTTTTCGACCTAAAACAGAACCTTTTTGATTGAAATGTTCAATTCTTTGGTCGTAAATCATCATAAGTGTGTCAATATATTTATTTTTTAATTCAAGATTTTTTTCATTCCGAATTAAACATTTATACATTATTGCACCTTTTATGTATGTGTTTTTACTTGCCTTAGGAGCATTGTTAAAAACATATCTCCATGGATTTAAAGCATCGTTGTAATTTTTTTGTTTGTAAAATTCAGTGTAGAGAGAAATGTTTTTAGCACATTCTACACGCGAAGCACTATCCTTTCCAAATTTTGGATTTTGATAAGGACGTTGTTGAGAAAATGCGTTGTTAATAAATACAAATAAAATAAATACCAAGCTTAATTTTATTACTGTTGTTTTCATTTTTATAAAAATTTAATCAAATTTACGTTTAATAAACCAAATATCTGACAAAGATAAGTTTAATCTTATAATTCCATAGTTTTCTTTTATTAAATTATTATCTATAGTACCTCTTTGTCCTAATTCAAATGATAGATTAATTAGGGTATTTGTTTTTCTTAAAGGTATTCCTAAGCCAAAACTAATACCATAATCTTTTAGTTGTTCGTTATAAATATTCAAATATGTATTTGTATAATGTCCGCCAAAACGATAATGAAATCTTTTATATGCATGATTAATTGAGTTCCATTTTGGAGTATATTCTAATCCAAATTTAAAAGAATTGCTGTTTGTCAATGAATCTGTTCTGCCTAAAAATTTTGTAGATGACCAGTTTTGAGTAGTGTAATCAGCACTAATAATGAATTTTTGATTTTTTGAAAAACTAAAGCCAAATCCTAAATTTGTTGGTATAGTGAAAGAATCTTTTTGGTCTTTTATATTTTCAAGAGTGTCAATTAATGTATTGTCATAAATTGAGTTTGTATATTTTCCATAAGTTGAACCTGATAATATGCTTTTCTCTACATTTATTTTGGTTTCATTGTCGAATTTTAAACCTAAAGTATATGAATAATTTTCGTTAAGTTTGTTATAATACTGAATTCCATAATTAAAAAAAACATCACTTATGTTGATATTTTTTTCACTTTGTGTATTAGTTGTGTAACTGTCGTCAACAAAAATAACTGTTCTTGTTTGATTTAAAGAACCTAGCAGATATGAAGCATTAATTCCTACTGAAAAATGTTTGAAAAATTGAAATGAATTACTCCAGTTGAATTGATTAATACCTCCGGAGCCAACAAAGTAAGTTTCTACATTTCCAATAGATGGGTAGTTTTGAGAATCGACAATGTTGTAGCCTACGTTACTGTATGGATTTAGGCTAAAGCTTGAATGCCACCAATTTGATACTCTAAACCACATCGAAAGATAATCTAAGTTTATATCGTTGCTGGTTGATTCTGCATTTGACGATTTAAATTTTGTGGTTTGGTTTTTTATCCCTATTTGAAATTTAAAACGTTGAATTTTAAGCGCACTTAATGAAGCAGGATTTATGTTGTTCTGATTTGTACTTGAACGCATTCCAATTCCGGTTCCTCCCATTGCATAATTTTGGCCAAAGCCTTTATTAACAATGTCTCCAATGCCAAATTGAGAATAAGGGGAGCTAGTGCTGTTTTGCGAAAAAAGATTTATACCTGCAAATAACAGTGATATCGAAAGAAATATTTTAATTGTTTTTAACATTATAGTCTAAAATTCTGTTTAGTCCTTGAAATAATAAATTTGATTCTACAAAGATGGGGATTTTTATTATTTTTTCAAATAAAAATGTGTCTCCACCTGTTAATATTGTTTTTAAAGTTTCATGTTCTTTTTTTAGTTTATTTATATAACCTTCTACTTCAAATAATATGCCATTTTCTACACCGTAAAGAAGTGCGCTATTTGTATCGCTTCCAATAAATTTAAAATTTTTGTCTTTCTTTACTAAGGGTAATTTTTTTGTATGTTCATGTAGTGATTGAAGCCTTAATGAAACGCCGGGGGAAATATTTCCTCCAACAAATTGATTGTTACTGTTTATAAAGTCGAAAGTAATGGCTGTTCCCATATCAATGACAAGAACGTTGGTATTTGGGAAAATATTGTTTGCACCAACAGCTGTTGCTATTCTGTCGTTGCCTAAAGTTTGTTTGCTTTTGTATTTTATTTCAATAGGAATAGCTGTGTTAGAATTAATTACAATAAAATTTCTAAAATTATTTCTAAGATAATTTCTAATTTCATCTTTACAACTAACCACTGAGGATAATATTACATTATTGATTGATGATAAGTGTTTTAAGTTTTTTATATCATTAATATGAAGTTCGTTAAATATATGGGAATCGACTAATTCGTTGTTATTATAAACTGCAATTTTCGTGTTTGTGTTTCCAAAGTCGAGTAAAAGATTCATTCAATAATAGCTTTTTTATTCAATTAGATTAATTCGATAAAATTTATTTTTATAGAATAATTTTTTATTGTGTTCCCGAAAAAAACGGAATGTCTTTTACAGTTTGTTTGTTTGTTTTAGCAAGTTAGTAAAAAATAAAATATTTAGCATTAATTGTTTTGTAGCACTTATTTTTAAAGTGATTGAGTATACATCTACGCCATCGCCTAAAGTCCATACTCTATCAAAAACGTTTTCGGTATAATCAATTTCGTCTTCTTGAATCCATTCTCCCTTGTTGTTATCATCTTTGCCATAAATTTCATATAATTTATTTACAACGTTTTTAACTTCGACATTAGATAGAATAATACCATCATTTAATAGAGTAAGGTTTATATGATTACTTCCAATTATATTTTTTTTATCATTAAAAACGCGTAAACGAGCTTTGTCAAAAATGTTTAATTCTGTACAAGGTAAAACTTTTTCATACTCAATCATAAATAGACCCTGTATTTCTTCGCAAGAAATTTCTTCATAATCCTCATCAAGAAAAAAAGTTGAAAAATCATAGATGAATAAATCTAAAACGCTTTTATTATTATGTGTTTCCATAATAATTAATTTTGATAAAGAATATTAATGAATAAAAATTATGACAAAAATAATAAAAAACTCTTAGGATTTTAATTTTTTTTTTAGTTGTTAATCAATTAAGTACCTTTTTTAAGGTTGATATTGCTTGTGCAATATTAGTAATATTTGTAAAGGTAAGAGAAAGTTTATTGTTTTTTTCTTGCATTACACAATTGTTTTTTTGTTTTTGAACGAAATTAAGAATTGACATGAAAATACCTGATTGATAGAAGGGTGAGCTCTGGTTTGAAATGAAATATATTATCATTTTGTTTTTTTTGAGAATTATTTTTTCAACACCAAGTTTAATAGCAATCCATCTTAAACGAACAACATTTAGCAATTCTTCACTTTGTGTAGGAATTTTACCAAAACGATCAATTAATTGTGTTTCGAATTCTAATAAACTTTCTTCGTTATCAATGTTGTCTAGCTCGCGATAGAGTTTTATCCGTTCACTTATATTGGAAATGTATTCGTCAGGGAATAATAATTCTAAGTCAGTATCTATATGACAATCTTTTGCAAAAGTGAAATTTTCAAACTCAGGTTTGTTAGTCAGTGACTGTGCTTTTTGTATTTGTTCGTTACTGCAGTCTTGTTTAAATTGATTTTTAAATTCGTTCTCTTTCAGTTCTTGAATAGCCTCATTAAGGATTTTGTTATAAGTTTCGAATCCAATATCGGCTATAAAACCACTTTGTTCTCCCCCAAGCATATTGCCGGCTCCTCTAATATCCAGATCTTGCAATGCGATATTAAGCCCACTGCCTAATTCAGAATAATTTTCAATCGCAGATAATCTTCTTCTAGCATCGCTCGACAATAAGGAGAGTGGAGGTGCAAGTAAATAACAAAAAGCTTTTTTGTTTGAACGTCCAACTCTTCCACGAAGTTGATGAAGGTCGCTCAATCCGTAATTTTGAGCATTATTAATAATTATTGTGTTTGCATTTGGAATATCAATGCCTGATTCAATAATTGTTGTTGCAATTAATACATCGTATTTTCCATAAATGAAGTCAAACATTTTTTGTTCAAGCTCGGGACCTTTCATCTGACCATGAGCAACCATTGTTTTAACATTTGGGCATATTCTGTTTATTAATATTTTAATTTCTTCAATATTTTTTATGTTATTGTTAATAAAAAAGACTTGCCCGTTTCTGTCAACCTCATAATTTATTGCTTCTTTAATAATTTCTTCACTAAAAGTGTGTAATTCTGTTAATATTGGATGACGATTGGGAGGGGGGGTGTTAATTATTGATAAATCTCTAGCACCCATTAATGAAAATTGAAGTGTTCTTGGTATTGGAGTCGCTGTTAATGTTAAAGTATCAATATTTATTTTAAATTGTTTTAGTTTTTCTTTTGCCGAAACACCAAATTTTTGTTCTTCATCAATAATAAACAAGCCAAGGTCTTTGAATTTAATATCTTTACTAAGTAGCCTGTGTGTGCCAATTATTATGTCAATTTTTCCTTCTTTAAGTTTTTTTATAGTTTCTTTTTGAACTTTTGCGGTTTTTAATCGATTTAAATAATCAATAGTACAAGGGAATTTTTTTAACCTTTCCGAAAAAGTTGTAAAATGTTGAAGTGCTAATATTGTTGTTGGCACTAATATGGCAACTTGTTTGTTGTCGGCAACAGCTTTGAATGCAGCACGTATAGCAATTTCGGTTTTCCCAAAACCAACATCTCCGCAAATCAATCTATCCATTGGGATATTAGATTCCATGTCCTCTCTTACATTTTGTGTTGCTTTTGTTTGATCCGGTGTGTCTTCATATATAAAAGAGGCTTCAAGTTCTCTGTTCATATACGAATCGGGTGAAAATTGAAAACCTTTTTTTTGTTTGCGCTTTGCATATAACGAAATTAAGTCTTTTGCAATATCTTTTACTTTCTTCTTTGTATTTAACTTCAATTTTTGCCATGCGCCTGATCCTAATTTGTATATTTTAGGAGGTATTCCTTCTTTCCCTTTGTATTTTGAAATTCTATGTAACGAATGAATACTAACATATAAGATATCATTATCTTTATATATAAGTTTTATTGCTTCTTGTGTTTTTCCGTTTATGTCAATTTTTTCTAAGCCACCAAATTTACCTATTCCATGATCAATATGAACAATGTAATCGCCGGGATGTAAGTTAGTTATCTCATTTAACGATACTGATTGTTTTTTTATGAAATTGCTTTTTAAATTGAATTTATGATAACGGTTAAATATTTGGTGATCGGTATAAAAACAAATCTTCATGTCGTTATCGATAAACCCTTCGTGCAAATTAATAGTAAGAGGTTCGAAATTTATATCAGGATTAATTTCTTCGAAAATCGAATTTAGCCTTTTTATTTGTTTTTCATTTTCGGATAGAATAAAAATTTTATATCCCTTTAATATATTTTCGTAAATATTATCACTTAATAGTTCAAAATTTTTGTTAAAACTGGGTTGAACAGATGTGTTGAAATTTAGTTTTAGCTTAGGTTTAAAATAATTTTTATTGCTAAATTCAATAACAGAAACTATTTCTAAATTTTTTAGAAATAATTGACTATTAATTATTTGCTGTTTTATATTGGGTGAGTTTTCACTGTCATTTATTGTTTTATTATATATAGAATCTAATCTGTCTGCAATAAATTGAATATTGTTAGCAAATACAACAGAATTTTTTTGAATGAAGTCGAAAAAAGATTCCCATTTTTCTGTAGTGCTTTCTGTTTGAATGTTAGGAACAATATTAATTTTTTTTAAATTTTCTTTTGACAATTGGTTTTCAACATTAAAACTTCTGATAGTTTCAACTTCATCACCAAAGAAATCAATTCGAAAAGGGTTCTCGTCAGAAAAAGAGAAAACATCAATAATACTTCCTCTTATTGAAAATTGTCCCGGTTTATATACAAAGTCTGTTCTTTCAAAGTTGTATTCGTTTAAAACATCAGTAATGAAATCAATAGAAACTTTTTCGCCAACATTTAATTGTAAAGTGTTTTTTTTAAGGTTGCTTTTAGTAATTACTTTTTCAACAATTGCTTCAGGATAAGTTACAATAAGAACATTTTTAGTTGATGTTATTTTGTTCAGTACTTCTGTTTTAATTACAATGTTTGATGTTTCTAACTGTTTGTATTGTATTGAGCGCTTGTATGAAGATGGATAAAAAAGAATGTTTTTTTCATTTATAAGCTCTACTAAATCGTTATAGAAATATGCAGCTTCTTCTTTATCAGATAGTATAACAACATATGTGTTTTTGTGTTTAAGAAAAGTTTGTGCGCAAGCTATAGCCTTTGACGAGCCTTTTAGCCCGCATAAATGAATATTTGTTGATTTATGTTCTTCGAGTTGTTTTGTTATTAAACTAAAGAACTTATGCTGATTTAGTAATTCTAAAATTTTGGAAGTTTGCAATTTTTGATAGTTAGTCTTCGTCCTTAATTCCAATAAGTTTAATGGGTACTTTTTTTAACATCGCATATATTTCTCCTTCAGATTGAATATCATCATCGTCAATAAAATAGTACCAATTAATGCTAATTTCTTTATTCGTCTTATGGAACTCTTCAAATTTTGTTAAAATTAACGAAACCATTTTTGCAGAAGCAGAATTTAGATAATCCATCCTGAAATTAACCTCAATTGGAGTCGGAAGGTAATTTATATTAGCATCAATCCATTTTATAATTGGCTCGTATGTTCTAACGACATTTTCAGGCAATGAACGACCAGATATTTCATAAAAATTATTAATAGGATCAAAAACAATTTTTGGTGTCTTTGACGTTGCTTCTATAAGTAATGGTTCAACATTCATTTTATAAAAATATTTAACTTTAGCGTTTGTTTTTCAATTCCCAAAATAGAAATAAAAAATGTTAATTAAAAATTTTATATTAATTATTTTGTAACTAATCGGTGCAAATAATTATTAAC
>QMPG01000012.1 GCA_003648455.1 Bacteroidota bacterium | reverse complement strand
TTTCTAACTTTTTTATCAAGAAAAAAGTTAAGGTAAAGAAGAAAAAAATTTTCAAGCGGTTCATTCCGAACAACGTCATCCTGAACTTGTTTCAGGAACCCTTTATTTCAACGATTAACAGATACTGAAACAAGTTCAGTATGACAGATTAATTTTTATCTCAGAGGAACGCCTTTTCTCCCTGCTAAGCGTAGATTTTATCTACGCTTTTTTATATCTTTTTTAGCAAAATTTGCAACTTCGTCGAAAATAAAAAACACCCTCTATTATTTAGCGAAGCTCGACCTCAAATTCATTTCGTAAATTTTCGAATGCAACGAAGCGTTAAAAATCATAAACTGTTTGAACGACGATAGAAGTGATTTGCCGTGGAACGGATATGCTAATTAACAAAAAACTGTTAGAATTTATTTTACATTTAATTAATATTGCCGTGCAACGGCTATAAATCACATCAAAATTTCCCAATCTTTGAGATTTTAAAAATTAAGAAAAAATAATAATCCTTATATGCTTTTTCTTTTTAAATTTGATATATTTGAAACAAAGATATAATTTTAAATTCTTAATTAATCGTCATGTTAAGAGAAAAAGAAAAAACAATAAATAATCTTTTCACATCAATAGATGTGTTTCTTACCATTGTCTCTTTTCTTATTGCAGGATATATTCGTCATTCTAATCTTAATTTTGTTTCAAATAACGAATACCGAATTCTTCTTTTTGCAATAATTCCTGTTTGGTTTATTTTGGTGAAAATCTTCCGTCTTTCTGAATTTCAAAGAATAAAACTCTACTCATCTGTTTTTATCGACTATATTAGTGTTGTAGTAATTGGTAGTTCCATTCTTTTTTTAATAATTTTTGCATTTAAGCTCGATGGCATAAGCCGAATTGCAATTTTTGTTTTTAGCCTTATTGATTTATTTATTCTTTACTCTTTTAAAATACTGTTTAACAATCTTGTAAAACGATATCGCAGCAAAGGGCTTAATACACGCAATATGGTTCTTATTGCTGATAGTAGCAGTAAAGAAATTATTTCCGGACTTATTGAGGCTAAAGAATTTGGCTACAAAATAATTGGCATAATTACTCAATCTAAAACAATTGAAAACCTTTTCGGAGATAAAATAAAAATTTATCCTGAAGATTTTGATATTAGGAAACTACTTGACAAGCAAACAGTTGACGAGCTTGTTTTTTGCAAAAAAAAGTTTGACGAGACAGAAATATCTCCATACTATTTTTCGTGCAAAGAAGTTGGTGTTGTTTTTCGTATTCAGTCGCAATTTTTCAGCATGCTTTCTACCCATGGGCATATCGATTATTTTGGAGAAATACCTTTTTATACAATCTATAACACGCCTTCAAACTATATTGCTTTACACACTAAATTGATTATAGACTATGTGCTTTCTTTCATTATTTTATTACTAAGCTCCCCATTTTTATTTTTAATTGCCTTACTGATAAAAATTGATTCAAAAGGTCCTGTTTTTTTCAAACAGAAAAGAGTTGGCTTGCGAAAACGCGAATTTTATGTTTATAAATTTCGCACTATGGTTAAAGATGCCGAAAAATTACGTGACGAATTAGAAAATAAAAATGAGCAAGAAGGTCCTGTTTTCAAAATAAAAAACGATCCTCGTATTACTAAAATAGGTCGCTTTCTTAGAAAAACCAGTATTGATGAAATGCCTCAATTTATTAATGTGTTAAAAGGCGAGATGTCAATTATTGGTCCACGACCGCCCTTGCCCAAAGAAGTAGAAAAATATGAACGCTGGCAACTTCGTCGTCTGTCGATGAAACCCGGTATTTCTTGCATCTGGCAAGTCTCAGGACGAAACAAAATTTCTTTTAACGACTGGATGAAACTCGACTTACAATATATTGATACATGGTCGTTAAAACTTGATTTTATATTAATTATTAAAACCATTAGAGCAGTTTTTAAAATGAGTGGCAATTAAAATCAAGCTCAAGCATATTTTCACCGCCGTGAAACGGATAAGCAAATTGACAACAATCTATTAACCTTTATTTTTTTTATAATAGAATGCAACGGCTATTACAAAATTCGTGAAAATTAGTGCAATTAGTGTCTAAAAAAAATTTGTATCTTTACATTTTAACTTTACTTTTAGAAGCTAAAAAAATATTACACCATAATTTATATGCTTATAGTTTACAAATATTTAAAAAATAATTTGAAGAGACTAAAAGTCTCGCATTTCGAAAAGTCTCCAATAACCAATCACCAATCACCATTCACCAATCACCATTCACAAATCACCATCACCACCCTCCTATTTATTTTTTTATTTGCCAACTCACTTATCTCACAACAAACCCTCCCCTTAAACAGATATCTAAATCAATCATTTGAAAAAGAATTGAACAAAACTACGTCAACACAACACTCTGATTTTAAGCCATTAATTTGTTTTCCCACATCGCCAAACTACGATTCATTGTTGCTGTATAATAAAAAACCTCAACACGCATCTTACATAAAAAGAAAATTGTTTTACGAAAATTTTATTATTGTTGATACAAATAATTTTCATCTGACAATAGACCCTCTTTTTAACTTTATGTTTTCGCAAGAAAAAGATAATGACACAAAATATTATATTAACACGAGAGGTGTAAATGTAAAAGGACAAATTGGTAAACACTTATCCTTTCAATCAAACTTTTACGAAAATCAGGCGGTCTTTTATGATTATATTACAGATTTTGTAAAAAAATATCGTATTGTCCCCGGACAAGGATTGTCAAAAGGCTATAAAGATAATGGATATGATTATGCATGGGTAACGGGTTTAATATCTTATTCCCCATCAAAATATTTTAATTTTCAATTTGGCAATGGCAAAAATTTTATTGGTAATGGTTATCGTTCATTACTTTTATCAGACAATTCTTTTAATTATCCATTTTTTAAAATAACCACCAATATCTGGAAATTTCAATATACGAACTTATACACTTCTTTAATTGATATTAACGCACCTCACACCTACCAAGGCGGATTTCAAAGAAAATACGGTTCTTTTCATTACTTAAGTTACAACTTGTGCAAGCGACTACAAATAGGATTGTTTGAATCTGTAATTTGGCAAGCTGCCGATTCTACAGGCAAAAGAGGTTTTGATATTAGTTATCTTAACCCAATAATTTTTTATCGTCCTGTTGAGTTCTCCTTAGGCTCACCTGATAATTCTCTTATGGGCGCAAATTTAAATTTCAAAATATCTGACAAAACATTATTCTATTCTCAGTTTATTCTCGATGATCTCGATATTGGCAAATCAAAACTTGGCAAAGGATTTATTTTAAACAAATACGGCTATCAGCTCGGCTTTAAATTTTTTGATCTTTTCTCAATTAATAATCTTTATTTCCAGTCAGAATATAACCGTGTGCAGCCCTACGTTTATGCTCATAAAACACCAATGCAAAACTATGCTCATTATAATCAGGCGCTGGCTCATCCTCTGGGTGCTAACTTTAAAGAAGTTATTTCTATTCTCAATTACAGATATAAAAATATTTTTGTTGAATATAAATTTAATTATGCTTTGTATGGTGCTGACACATCAAACTCACATTGGGGGAAAGATATTTTTAAATCAGATTATGATGCTCAACTTGGATATCCATCATACGACAATGCCGTTTGTCAAGGTTATGAAACAACACTTATGTATCAAAACATTAGCCTTTCATATTTGTTTAATCCCAAAACAAGAATGAATATTTCGCTGGGATATACAAATCGCACTTTAATTAATGATGCAGAAACAATAAAAAACAATTATTTTTATATTGCGTTTAGAACATCACTCATAAATCTTTATAATGATTTTTAATTTATGCCAATGACTAATAACAAAATAATTATTGCAGTTTCCGGAGCCAGTGGTTCAATTTATGCCAAACTATTGCTCGATAAATTAATCACATTACAAAATCAATTTGATGAGCTCAGCATTGTACTCTCAAATAATGCCAAAGATATATGGGAATATGAAATAGGAAATTCTGATTTTAAAAAATATCCTTTCTCTTTTTATGAAAATAATGATTTTAATTCTCCCATTGCCTCAGGCTCTTCAAAACATAACACAATGATTGTTTGCCCTTGTTCGATGGGTAGCTTAGGACGCATCGCAAACGGCACTTCCGATGACTTAATTTCACGCTCAGCTGATGTCATTCTTAAAGAAAGAAAAAAATTAATTCTTGTCACACGCGAAAATCCTCTTAGCCTTATTCATATTAATAATATGAAAACTGTTACGCTCGCCGGCGGAATAATCTGTCCTGCAAACCCTTCTTTTTACAGCAAACCGACAAACATAAACGAATTAGTGGGAACTGTTGTTGACAAAATTCTGCATCTCGCCGGTTTTCAATTCGATTCGTATAGTTGGAATGGCTGTGATTAAAATTTTACTGTAATTCATCTTTTATTCTTTAAAAGAAAATTTAATTACGCAAGTTTTTGCTTTAACTTGTGTCTAACAATAAAAAATGAACTGTAAAAAAAATAATGACAGATAAAAAACTGATAAAAGCGATAAAGAATAACGACCAACAGGCATTTAAACATTTTGTTGAAAAAAATCAGCAAATAGTTGTAAATACATGTTATGGTTTTTTACACAATGTTGCTGATGCCGAAGATATTGCACAAGACGTTTTTATTGAAGTATTTTTATCAATTAACAAATTTAGAGAAGACGCAAAACTATCAACATGGTTATACAGAATTGCAGTTAATAAATCATTAAATCATATTCGTGATAACAAAAAACACAAAATCCTCAACCGCATTGATAATAATTCAGATGCAGATAAAAATTTTGAAAAGGAATTGCCAGACAATAATAATTCTCAACCCGAAAAAATAATTGAAGATAAAGAACGTGCACAAATATTGCATTCTTCGATTAATGCATTACCCAAAAATCAAAAAATTGCTTTTACTCTAAACAAATATGATGATTTATCATATAAACAAATAGCAGAAATAATGAACGTTTCTCTTTCGTCGGTTGAATCGCTTATACATAGAGCAAAAAAAAATCTGCAAAAAAAACTTATATCTTTTTACAAAAAAAAATAAAATCAAACGCAAGTTTTTAAAACTAACAGTGTCTAAATAACAAAATGCAAAAGATGAAATGTAAAAAAATACATAAAAAATTAATCTTCTACATTGATGGAGATCTTTCTTCAAAAGAAAACAAAAAAATTGAAGAACACTTATCGTCTTGCAAAAATTGCTCAAGACTTTACAGTGAAATGAAATCAAGTATGGAAATTATTCAAGATGAAAAAAGCATTGAAACAAATCCTTATTTATATACAAGAATAAAACAACAATTAAACAATATTAATGAAAACGCAACAAAACCAATTTTCGCAATACAACGATTAAAAATGCTTCAACCAATAATGGTAAGTTTTCTTATAGCAGTTGGTATATTTATTGGTGTTTCAATTGGCAATAATTTTCCTTTACAAGAAAACAATATAGCAGACACACAAACAGAACTAAATTATATTAACGATTTACAACAAGAACATGTTGAATATTTTTTACTTAACAACGAATAAAAATGGACTACTTTAATAAAAATAAAATTTTAATCTGGATAATAATTGTTCTTTTGGCTATTAATATCTCAACAGTAGTTACTATTGCTTACCATTTCTATTCTCACGGTAGAACTGAAAGAATAAACAATAAAAGACATGTAAGAATTCCAAATAAACAATTTGGCAGATTTATGTTCAGAGAACTGGATTTAAACAAATCTCAACGCAGAAATTTTCAAAATTTTCGAAATGAGTATAATCATAATGCGAAGAAAATAAGCCGAGAGATGATGGAAAAACGCAATGAAATATTTGTTGAATTGTCGAAAGAAAACCCTGACACAACAAAACTTTTTGAAATGGCTGAAGATATTGGGATTTATCACAAAAATCTGAAGAAAGAGACAATAAGGCATTATCTGAGAATGAAAAAAATGTGTACAGAACCTCAACAAAAAAAATTAATGAGAATTTACAATGCAATGCAAAATTCTAAGGCAGATATTGTTTGCAAAATGCGACGATAATATCCTGAAGATTATATAAATACACTTAAAAATTTTTGATTAACCACTTAAAAATTAAAACTATGAAACAAGTAAAATTTAAAACCCTGGCATTATTAATGGTTGCCACTCTTCTAAGCATTAACACAAGTGTTTTTGCACAAAAAGGAAATATGCAAATGCATAATAATAGAAATTGCAATATTCCAAATTTGACTGAAGAGCAAGAAACAAAAATTGAAAAACTGAGAACTGCTCATATGCAGGAAATGTTAAGCCAGAAAACTCAATTAGAAGAAAAAAAGGCTCATAAAAAATCTCTTATGGTTGCTAAAGAAATTGACTTAAAAGCTATTAATAAAACTATCGACGAGATGAGTGCTATTAGAGTAAACATGCAAAAAATGAAAGCTAAACATCACAAAGCAGTTAGAAGTTTATTAACCGACGAACAAAAGGTGTTTTTCGATAATCATTATCTTAATAAAAGAGGCAATAACAGAGCTTATGGTAGAAGACGAGGCGGAATGAAAAATGGTATGGGAAACGGCATGGGCAACGGAATGGGTGACGGCTATGGCCGAAGACACAGAGATTGTCCTCAAATGAATAAATAAATTTTTGAATAATCATTAAAACATCCGAAGCTTTTAAAACTTCGGATGTTTTTTTTTGTTAAAAAATTTAACGAATAATTAAACAATAAAATTGATTTAGGAAATAAATAATTTATTTAAACATAATATTAGTAACTTTATGCTTAAATATTTTATAAATTATTTTTCTAAAGATGTATTTTCAAAACAATTCTCAATTACAACTTGCCTATAATTTTGTTCAATTTACCGGAAAAAACATTTTCTTAACAGGAAAAGCCGGAACAGGGAAAACCACCTTTTTGCACAATATTAAAAAACATTCGCCCAAGCGTATGGTTGTTGTAGCTCCTACAGGAGTTGCCGCAATTAATGCTTCAGGCGTTACCATTCATTCATTTTTTCAACTGTCGTTTGGTCCCCTTCTTCCCGACTATAAAACAGTTACGCTGATGAATCAAGAAAAAAGACTTAATGCCAATAAATTCAGCAAAGAGAAAATAAACATAATGAAAAGTCTTGATTTGCTGGTAATTGATGAGATTAGTATGGTAAGAGCTGATTTGCTCGATGGTATTGACAGCACACTCAGACGTTTCAAAAATAAAAACCTTCCATTTGGTGGCGTTCAACTGCTTATGATTGGCGACCTGCAGCAACTTGCTCCAATTGTAAAGGGAGAAGAAGAAAGACTGTTGCGACAATATTATGACACCCCATTTTTCTTTAGCAGCAATGCTTTACAGCAAACACAATACGTTAGCATAGAACTTAAGCACGTATATCGTCAAAAAGACCAAAATTTTATTAATCTACTTAATAAAATTCGCGACAATAAAATTGACAACAATGTAATTAATAAACTAAACGAAAGATATAAACCAGATTTTAATCCTGATAATGAGGGATATATAATTCTTACAACTCACAATGCCAAAGCAAAGCAGATTAACGATTCAAAACTAAACCGCTTGCAGGAAAAAACATACACCTTTGAAGCAAAAGTGTCGAAAAATTTTCCCGAATATGCATATCCTACAGATTATCTGTTGGAGTTAAAAGTTGGTGCACAGGTTATGTTTGTAAAAAACGATCCCAATCCCGCCAAATTATTTTACAATGGTAAAATTGGAACAATAATCGATATTGATGACGATATAATTGCTGTAGATTGTGAGGGAGACGACCAGCCAATTGAGGTTGTACCTCTTGAATGGCAAAAGATGAAATACTCTTTAAACAAAGAAACGAAAGAAATTAATGAAATCATAGATGGCACTTTCACCCAATATCCGCTTAAGCTTGCTTGGGCTGTTACTATTCATAAAGCACAGGGATTAACTTTCGAAAAAGCTATTATTGATGCTGAAGCATCGTTTGCTCATGGTCAAGTTTATGTTGCACTCAGCAGATGCAAATCACTCGAAGGTTTAGTGCTTAAAACACCAATTGCTCCACAAAGTGTGAAACACGATAAAACCGTTGAAAGTTTTACAAAAAATTATGAAGAAAATCAACCGGATAACATTGAATTGGAAGAATCGAAAAAAGCATTTCAACAACAACTGCTTACAAATCTTTTTAATTTTGATGATTTACAAAAATATATTTATTATTCTATAAAAATACTAAAAGATAACTCTGCCGCATTGCAAGGAAATTTAACAGAGCTATTTACAGAAATAAACAAAAATGTTAAGCCTGAAATAACCGATATATCGTCAAAATTTCGCACTCAACTCAAACATCTGTTTTTAAAAAATGGCGATGTTGAGAAAAATGCTGAAATTCAAGACAGAATTAAAAAAGCATCGGTTTATTTTACCGATAAAATTAAATCATTAATTATTGATAAGATTAATGATGTCTCTATAGAAACAGACAATAAAGCTGTAAAGAAATCAGTAAAAGATATTCTGAATAAATTACAACATGAGGCATTATTTAAAACGTCATGCTTAACAGCTTGTAATAATGGTTTTGTTGTAAAAAATTATCTCGAAATAAGAGCAAAAGCTTCTATTGATGAAAGCAGTCTGAAATCATCGCAAAAAAAATCTAAAAAACCAATCAGCACTGACATAGTTAACCCTGAACTATATGAGCGTTTAAGAAACTGGCGCGATGCTAAAGCCGAAGAACTCGACAAAGATGTTTATCTTATTTTGCAACTAAAAACAATGAGAGAACTGAGTGCCAAGCTACCGGTTACCGAATTCTCATTGAGCAAGATTAAGGGTTTGGGTAAAAAGAAATTAAAACTCTTTAGCAGAGATTTAATTGACATCATTATTTCTTATTGCAAAGAAAAAAATATTGAATTTGATGCTTTTGAAGAACCGGAAATTGAGATTAAAATACCTAAAAAAAAATCTAGAGACATTAGCTTTGATTTGTGGAAACAAGAGAAGACTGTTAAAGAGATTTCAGAAGAACGAGGTTTAACAATACAAACAATTGAAAGCCATCTGGCATATTTTGTTGGTACCGGTGAACTTAGTATTGATTTAATGGTTAGTGCTGAAAAAATTAAGCTTATTTCGAACTTTTTTGAAACACACAACACCGAACTTTTGGGCGAAGCAAAAGCGGTTCTTGGTGATGATGTAACTTACCAAGAAATACTTTTTGTATTACAACATCTGAAATATATCAAAAAGAATTAACCCGAAAAATTCATAATTTTTTTACGCTTAAGAATTACCAACAAATTTTGTGTGTCTCGTCCAAAAATAGGTTTACACAAAAAATTGTAAAAATGGATAAAAAAAATCCGAAGCTATTAAACTTCGGATTTTTAAAATTTTAAATATATTTTTTTTATTTCAAATGAAAATCAACTGTTCCAACTTGTTTTCCGTCAGTAAAAATATCAACCGCATAATTACCTGGGATTAAGCCTTCTTTATTTAAGGTGTTTTGAAAGAAAATACACATTTCTTTTTCCTGATTATCATACTCAACTTCACGCTTTGAGGTGTAAGCAAGTTCTTTACCTTCAAAAGTAAATAAATTTTCTTCCGATGAAATCAGCACTAAATCATCTGGTCGTGCTATTCTGATATACACATCTCTTTTCCCTGGTTTTGCAATATCATTCTCGCCAAGAGTGAAACAAACTTTAAATTTATCAACTTTTTTTGCTTTTTTCACTTTTCGTCCTCTTCTGTTTAAAGGCAATACAGAAATATTAAAAGTTTTAATCTTAGATGCTTTATCAACCTGAGTTGAGAGCTCTTCATTTTTTTGAGCTAAGTTCTCATTTTTTGTTGTGGCTGCTTTATACTGTTTCTTAACCTCAACATTCTCTTTCTTTAAAGCAATATTCATTGTGTTAAGAGAATCAATCTGAACAATAAAACTTCTCATAACTTTTCGCAAAGTCTCCATTTCAGCCTTATACTTCTTTATCACCTCACGATTAACAACTTTTTCTCTTCGGAGCTTTTTCATTATTTCCTTAATCCTTGTTTGCTCTTCGCCCAACTGCATATTTAAGCTATCGTTATTCGATTCGAGAGATTCGTACTCTGCAAGTAAATTATCAAATTCATGAGACAAACTGTCTTTAGCTTGGACTGTTTCATTTTGCTGAACAATTAGCCTTTTTGTTTTTTGAGTTTCATTGAAAAATAGCCAGGCAACTATTAAAAGTAAAATAAATAGTAATATGGCAATTATTTTATAAAACCTACCTGTTCCTTTTTCATTCGAATCAAAATTTTTTATATTAGTAGTTGTTAAATTACTCTTTTTGTTTTCCATGATATTAAATTAATCTAAATTAAATTATTAAAAATATTTATTATAAGCTCTTATTTCATCAATATTCTTACGTCTTTTTTCACGTATAGTATCTGTTTTGGGATATCCTAAAGCAATAACGATATCAACATCTTCATTTTGGGGGATATTTAATGCTTTTTTTACCCCTTTTTTAAAGAACCATCCCAAAATACATGTTCCCAAATTTTCTTCAACTGCTTGCAAACAAAAATGTTCAACAGCAATACCGATATCAACTAAGTTGAATTGTGTTTTTTTTATTGCTCCTGCAATTTTTGTTACAAGTTTCGGTTTTTCTGTAATTACAACAATCAAAACCGGTGCTTTCAAAGTAAATTTATTAAACGAAACTATACTGTTAAACGTTTCTTTTGCAACTTTATTTTTTAGCTCCTCATCGTCAATAACTATAAACTTCCATGGCTGAACATTATGTGCAGATGGTGCAATGCGAGCAGCCTCTATACATCTTTCAATTTTTTCACGTTCAACAGGCATGTCTTTATAACTTCTTACACTCTGTCTTTTTTTTGCTAAGTCTGAAAAATTCATAAAATCATGAGCTTTAAAATATTCCGCAAATATAAGGATTAAATGAATTATGATAAAAATAAATTTTAAATAATTCTGCTCTTTCTAATTTGAGAAATAAGAAGTGTTATCTGTGGTTTATTTAATCAATTAATTTTGGATGTAATTCGATGTTTTTCACCCTTAATATCAGAGACAACAGCCTTTATTGAGCCAACCAATATTTTTGCCTCAATAATAATTGGTATTTTATTGCCATCATCACTTACCCAAATCATCATGTTCTCTCCTCCTTCAAAAATAGAGCCTTTAACCAGTAAGATTGAAAACTTAATACATTTATGTTTTTCTTCATTAGGTGTTTCTACTGTTTCTTTCCCTAAATATCTAATATGCAGATGAAAAATCTCATTGTCAATTATCATACTAAGTGGTATGGTATCATTTTTTTGATATTTAGAATAGTCAATATTACGACAATAATAAATTGCGGTTAGCACATCAAAAGTACATTCATCATAGTCTAATGTGTCACGAGTAAGAGGTTTGTCTGTGTTTTTAGATGACGTGTATATTTTATTTTTCTCATCATTAAAAAAAAACTTATTATTTACCTCATAACCACCTTCGTATGTGTTGCGATAAAACGCAATCGATTTTAAGGTATCCGGCTCTGAATAAGCTTCATAACTATCTCGCACCTTATAAAACCAATCATATTGATTGATTGTTTTACCAAAACTTTTAAAATAAAAAACCTCTTTGTTTTTGTGTGTTTTCTTATAAATTTCGAAATGAGCCTCGCCGGCATTAAACCATAAAAACGAAAGATTATAATAGATTGAATATGTTATTTTTTCCCCATAAGTAAACGCTGTAACTTTATTACGACACTGGGAGTAACTATAAATTACTATGTGAAAAAATAAAACAAAAAATAAGATACTTTTTTTCAAAACTTCAATCTATTTCATATTAACATCTCTATCCTTGGGTTTCTTAAGATAAACTATTGACAAATCGAGGTAATTCATTTGGTTAATAAATAAATTATTAACATCTGATCGAAAAAAATTGTAAACATTTCCCTGATTTATGCCTTTTGTTTTTTTTAGTATAAATATTGGCGGATTAGATTGAAACTTATCAATGTTATTCTTTAAAAATTCTGTCACAAAATCTCCGGTCAAACCCAGAACCATATCAACCTCTCCTTTCTCAAACATCTCTAACTCCTCCCTTGTTGAACTAATAAAAGAAAATTCTATTGTGTCGATGTATGGCATTAGAACTCCCTTTTTATCTTTCTTAAAATATTTTGTGTTTTTAAATAATCTTTGTTTTTTGTTTGTTGCGGAAAATCCCTTAATAAAGTACGGACCCGTTCCAATAATTGAATTTTCGCCGTAAGCATCAATTGCCTCTTTAGGCAAAACAACAGCTTCTATACTTGCAAGAAAATGTAAAAACAATGGGTTATTCTTTTTAATATTAATAACTAAAGTAGTGTCATCAACAACATCAATACCAGAAATACCTTTTTGTTTTGATTCGCAAAATTCTTTTGCCCCAATAATATTAAAAAAAGCACTTTTCGATTCTTTAACCTTTGAGCAATATAATTCTAAAGAATATTTAAAATCAGATGCTTTTACTTTTCTTGTTTTTTCATTATTCCCCTTATCAAAACATTTATCTTCATGAAAAAACACATTGTCGTTCAAATAAAAAACATACTGCTTGCCGTCTTTAGCAATCTCCCAACGTTTAGCAATATCGGGAACTATTTCTAAATAATTTGCTTCGTATTTTACTAACCCACTGTAAATTTGCGATAAAATATGAAAATCAACAGCACTTTTTACATTATAAGGAAAACTTGTGTTAAGAAAACTTGTTTCATTAATTCTAAGAATTTCTTCGGATGTGCTTTTTGTTTCTGTTTTGTTTATATTTGTACACGATAACAATTGCGAAACTACAATTATTATAATAAATATATTTTTTTTCATAACTGATTTGTTTAATTTCACTTACGCAAAAACGCTTTAATATGCTCTTTTAAAAACTTGTTCAATTTAAGAAGTTTTTAATTATCATATAAAGATAAAAATTATATTTTTTACTTTTGATAAAAATTTTAACTATTTCATAAATCTACAATTATATTTATGCTTTTTAACGATATAATAGGACAAGAAGATACAAAACAAAGATTAATACAAACCGTCAAAGATGGAAGAATAAGTCACGCTCAATTATTTTTAGGTCCTGAGGGGTGCGGAAAATTAGCTTTAGCAATAGCATATGCTCAATATATATCGTGTGAAAATAAAGGAGAGAACGATTCTTGCGGAACGTGTGCATCATGTAAAAAATTTCAAAAATTAATACATCCTGATTTACATTTTGTTTTTCCTGTTGCTTCATCAAAAAGCAGTAATCAGAAACCTGTAAGTGATGATTTTATTAATGAATGGCGGCAAAGCATTTTAGACAATCCATATATTAAACTAAATCAATGGTTTAGTACAATTGGGGTTGAAAACAAACAAGGGAGCATCTATTCTCAAGAAAGTGGTCAGATAATAAAAAAAATGAACCTCAAAACGTTCGAAGCCGAACATAAAATTATGATTATCTGGATGCCTGAAAAAATGAACCTTTCTGCAGCTAACAAATTGTTGAAAATGATTGAAGAACCTCCTTCAAAAACTCTTTTTTTATTAGTTTCTGAAAACGCGGGTAAAATTATTCAAACCATTCGATCAAGAACTCAGCTGGTGAAAATACCCAAAATTGACGATAATAGTCTTCTTAATGCATTAAAAAACAATTTTGAGCTTAACGAAGATAAAATTTCGGATATTGTTCGTTTATCTAATGGAAATTATGCAAAAGCTCTTGAAGTAATTAATTCAAACGAAGAGAACCAACAAAACTTTAATTACTTTAAGACACTAACTCGGCTTTGCTATAAATCCGACGTTTTAGAAGTCGTAAAATTTGTTGATGTAATTTCAAAAATTGGCAGGGAGAAACAAAAAAATTTTATTTCTTATTCTTTAAGAATGATGAGAGAAAATTTTATTTTAAACAAAAATAAACCCGAAATAACATACTTAACAAACGAAGAAAATAATTTTTCTAAAAAATTTAATACCTTTGTTAATGAACGCAACATAATGAGAATAACAAGAGAATTTAATCAGGCTTTTTTACACATTGAACGCAACGGAAACAGTAAAATTATCTTTTTAGATTTATCATTAAAATTAATTAAGTTATTAAAACTATAAATTTGTAATTAACTTTGTGGAAATTTGTTCTCTAAATATTTTTAAGTTCAAATTAATAATACATACACAATTAAAGGAAAAAATACTAAAATGGATAGTACTGAAAATTTAACAACGGGGAGAGAGACTGCACCAAATGATGGAGAGAAACTATCTAAAGAAAACCTATTTGCTCAAAAATTACCTGTATACGATTGGTTAGAAAAAATACCAAGCTGCATTAAGCCTGTTGATTTGGTTGAAATAAAATTTAAAAATACAAGAAAAGGTTTTTATATAAACAGCAACCATTTATTAATAAAAAAAGGCGATGTTGTTGCTGTTGAAGCTTCTCCCGGACACGATATTGGTGTTGTTTCTTTAACCGGCGAATTGGTTTTAGAACAGATAAAAAAATATAATGTTCCTCCCAAAACAGAATTTAAAAAGATATACCGTAAAGCTAAAACTGTTGATTTTGAAAAATGGAAAGAAGCAATATCGCTAGAACATTCTACTATGATAGAATCGCGCAAAATTGCTACAAATCTTAATCTTAAAATGAAAATTGGCGATGTTGAGTATCAGGGAGATAAAACAAAAGCAATTTTTTATTACATTGCTGAAGAACGTGTTGATTTTAGAGAATTAATTATAATTCTAGCTGAAAAATTTCACATTAGAATTGAAATGCGTCAAATTGGCGCTCGTCAAGAAGCCGGACGTATTGGTGGTATTGGCCCTTGCGGTCGTGAACTTTGTTGTTCTACATGGTTAAGCAATTTCATCTCGGTAACAACTAACTCTGCAAGAATTCAGGAACTCTCTCTTAACCCACAAAAACTTGCAGGTCAATGTGGAAAATTAAAATGCTGTTTAAACTATGAGCTTGAAACATACAACAGTATAATAAACTCATTCCCAGACAAACAAATTGTTCTTGAAACAAAACAAGGTAGTGCCAGATGTCAAAAAATCGATATATTTAAAAAATTAATGTGGTATAATTTCGATAATAAAGAAAGCAATGCGATTATTCCCATTTCGGTAAACAGGGTTAAAAAAATAATTGAACTTAACAAAAAAGGAGTTATTGTTGATAATCTTGTTGATAAAACCAAAACCGAAAAAAATATTAAACTTGACTATGAAAATGTTGTTGGACAAGAAAGTCTTACACGTTTTGATAAAAAGAAACGTAAAAAAAGAAATAAAAAAAAGTAATTACTTTATTCTGAATAAAAATACAAACATATGAAAATCAAATACTCTCTTTTAATTTTTTTCTTTACGGTTTTATTGTTTTCTAATTCATCTTGTGACAGAAATCGTATTTATGAAAAAAATCAGGATGTTGAAAATCACGTATGGAATAAAGACAGTGTTTTTTGTTTTAATGTTGAAATAAGCGACACAATTACTCCATGCAATCTATACATAAACACCAGAATAACAAGCCAATATCCTAAAAACAACTTATACTTATTTATAACAACACACTTTCCTTATAAAGACAAAATGTGCGACACACTTGCTTGTGTTTTGGCAGACAAAAGTGGGAAATGGTATGGGAAAGGTTTTGGAGATGTTTGGTCGTTTAAAATCCCATATAAAAAGAACGTAATATTTCCCCGTACGGGAATTTATACATTTGAAATTGAGCAAGCAATGCGAACAGTTAATCTTCCATATGTTTTGGATGTTGGTTTAAGAGTAGAAAAAATTAAATAAAAAAGTGGCTAAAAATAAATTAGAACAATTTAAAAAATTCTCATCATTCGATTTCACATTTGAGCCTGACTTTAACGAATTTTTTAAAACTGATTATCATTTAAAAGGAAAATGGAACAAGGAAGTTTTTAAAAACAACAATCCTATTGTTCTTGAGTTAGGTTGCGGAAAAGGTGAATATGCAACAAATTTGGCATTACAAAATCCTAATAAAAACTTTATTGGTGTAGACATTAAAGGTAACAGAATGTGGAAAGGAGCAAACCTTGCTTACGAAGAAAATTTAAACAATATTGCCTTTCTAAGAACACAAATAGAATTTATCGATTCTTTTTTTGCAAAAAACGAGGTTGATGAAATTTGGATAACCTTTCCTGACCCACAATTGAAAAAAAGGAGAAACAAAAAAAGACTTACCTCTGCACTTTTTTTAAATAAATATAAAACATTCTTAAATACAGACTGTTTTGTAAATTTAAAAACCGACAATACTGTTCTTTATAATTATACTCTAAATTTATTAAAAGAAAATGCTTTAGAAATAAATATCTCAACTAATGATTTATACATGGAGAAAAATCAGGGAATAAGTGAACTATCTGAAGCAAAGTCTATTAAAACCTTTTATGAAAAACTGTATCTGGAAAAAGGCGAAAAAATAAAATTCATTAAATTTAAACTAAACAAAAAAAATATTGACGAACCCAAAACAGAAGAATGACAATTTTTTTGATAAAGTTTATCAAGTTACTCGCAAAATACCCTTTGGGAGAGTTAGTTCGTATGGAGCAATAGCACGATATATTGGCTCTCCGCAATCTGCTCGAATGGTTGGTTGGGCTTTAAATAAATCACTAAGTCAAAAGGAGTTTGTTCCTGCTCACCGTGTAGTTAATAGAAAAGGGTTGCTTACAGGGAAAAAACATTTTGGTGCTTCAAACATTATGAGAGAACTATTAGAAAACGAGAATGTTGCTATTGAAAATGACCAAATTTTAAACTTTGAAAATATTTTTTGGGACCCTTGCAAAGAATTATCTTTTTAGCTCATTTGTAATAAAAAAAATTATACATTTGCACAATTATTTATAATCATTTTAAATAGGTAAATTAAAAAAACAAATAATTATGACATATACAAGCAAAGATGTATTCGTTGCATTACGCGACGTAAAATATCCGGGAAGTGAGAAAGACATCACTGCTCTTGGTATGGTACAGGAAGTAAAAATTGAAGATAAAAAAATTAGTTTTTCTTTAATCTTTCAAAAATCTAATGACCCACATATTGAAACAATAAGAAAGGCTTGCGTTAATGCAATTCTTGCTAATTTGGGACAAGATGTTGAAATAAAGGGAAATATATCAGTAAAAGCGATTGAAAAGGTTGCCGATAAGTCTATTTTACCGAATATAAAAAATATTATTGCTATAGCTTCCGGTAAAGGTGGTGTTGGTAAATCAACCGTAACAACAAACTTAGCAGTTGCTCTTGCAAAAGCAGGGAAAAAAGTTGGTCTTATTGATGCCGATATTTTTGGACCTTCAATACCTAAAATGTTTGGTGTAGAAAACGAGCGACCTAAGATTAAAAAAGAAAACGGTGCCGATGTAATAATTCCAATCGACAAATACGGGCTTAAGCTCCTATCTATTGGTTTCTTTGTTAACCCTGAAGACGCTCTTGTTTGGAGAGGTCCGATGGCAACAAACGCACTAAAACAACTTATTTTTCAAACCGAATGGGGTGAACTTGATTACCTTTTATTTGACTTGCCTCCGGGAACAAGCGATATTCATTTAACTTTAGTTCAGGAATTGCCTGTTACAGGTGCTGTTATTGTTAGCACACCTCAACAAGTTGCTTTAGCCGATGCTGTTAAAGGAATAAATATGTTTAAAGGGAAACAAATTAACGTGCCTGTTTTAGGTCTTGTTGAAAATATGGCTTGGTTTACTCCTGCCGAACTTCCTGAAAACAAATATTATATTTTTGGCAAAGAAGGTTGTAAAAACTTATCTGATAAAATGAATATTCCTCTTTTAGGTCAAATACCTATTGTTCAGAGTATTTGTGAAAACGGAGATAATGGAAATCCTTCTGCTCTTAATGAAGATTCTGTTACAGGAAAATCTTTTATTAATTTAGCACAAAATGTTATTAATGCAGTAAACGAAAGAAATATTAAACTCAACCCTACTCAAAAAGTTGAAATCACAAATAACGATGGTTGCGATGCTGTTAACCATTAATCTTTAGTGAAATAATTCCAAATAAAGTTGTCGTATAAAAACTCATTTTTATTAGCGACAACTTTATTTTTTTACCCTCTTTATAAATATTTCTTCACAAAAAAATAAAAGTTAATCAAAATTAAAATATTTTTGTAAAAAAACAGTTTTAATAAAAGCAAAACACAAATATTTTGAACAAAAAGAAACTCTTATATAACTATCATAAATTCTTCGGGTTATTACTTATTGTACTTGTTTTTAGTTGCTCAACCAAAAAAAACACAACAATAAGCAGAGCCTACCATAATCTTACAGCTCATTATAATGTATTTTTTAATGCTAATGAGAGTTTTAAAAAAGGCAAACAAAAAATTGACAACAAATTTCGCGATAATTATTCAAATATCTTACCATTATATAAATGTGGAGACAATAAAATAGCAAAGTCTATTTATCCTCAAATGAATAAGACCATTCAAAAAGCATCAAAAACAATAAAAAAACATTCAATTACAGCAAAGCCTAAAAGAAATAATAAGCAATTATCTAAATCTCAAAGAGATTTCTATAATAAAAAAGAATATTGTAACTGGATTGACGATAGTTATATAATTATGGGGCAGTCTCATTTTTACAAAAGAGATTTTTACCCTGCCATTGAAAATTTTAATTATGTAATTCAGCAGTTTAACAACCTGCCTGTAAGATACGAAGGTTTAATTTGGCTAACCCGAACCTACTGCGAAATGAATAATTTTAGAAAGGCGGAAGAGTTATTAAACGTAATTGAAGGCGAAGAAAATAAATTGCCTAAAAAATTAAAAAAAGATTTCTATGCAGCTTACGCTGATTTTTTCTTGAAACAAAAAAAATATAATGAAGCAATACCCAAATTATTAAAGGCTATTGAATATAATAAAAAAAAAGAAGTTATTGTTAGGTATAAATATATCTTAGCCCAAATATATCAAAAAGTTGAAGATAACGACAACGCCTCAAAATATTTTAACGAAGTAATAAAATTACATCCTGAATATGAGATGGCTTTTAATGCGCAAATTAATCTTGCCCTTTTATATGACACATCTTTTGATTATGATAAAAATATTGAAAAACAGCTTTTTAAAATGCTGAAAGATGATAAAAATATTGATTATCAAGATCAAATTTACTTTGCTTTAGCCAACATTTCTTTTAAAGAAAGCGATATAGACCAAGCTATTGATTATTTCAAACTATCGGCTCAAAAAAGCGTGAGCAACACAAATCAAAAAGCAATATCTTTTTTATCGATTGCTGATATTTATTTTGAACAAACAAAATATACTCTTGCTCAAGCTTATTACGACAGCACTATCGCTTTTTTAGACAAAACATACCCCGATTACGAAAAAATAAGCTCTAAAACTCGATATTTAACCGAATTAGTAAAGAATCTACAAACTGTTCAACTGCAAGACAGTCTTCAGAAACTTGCAAAAATGACCGACAAAGAAAAATTTGCCCTAATTGACAAAATTATTGCACAAGTACAAAAAGATGAAGAGCTAAAAAAACAAGAAGAACAACAAGAAAAACTTAATGCTAGTTTCTTAAATCAAAACACAAGAAACAATAACACGAGCAACCTTGGTGGGAAATGGTACTTTTATAACCCAAATGCTTTAAGTATGGGGCATTCGAATTTTATCCAGAAATGGGGAAGACGAAAACTTGAAGATAACTGGCGAAGAAAAAATAAAGCATCGGTTGATTTTAACCAAACAGACGGCACCAACGGTTCTGATCAACCAAAAGACAACAACCAAAAACAACTTAGTAACAAAAGCAGAGAATATTATTTAAGAAATATTCCAGCTTCTGATTCTGCTATAAATATCTCGAACAAACAAATTCAAGAAGCCTTGTTTAATATTGCAAATGTATATCAGAACAAACTCAAAGACTATAAACAGGCAATAAGCGTTTATGAAAGTTTAATTAAAAGATTCCCCGATAATACTTTCTTGCTGCTTACATATTACAGACTTTATTCTCTTAATAAAGATTTAGAATTTTTTGAAAAATCTGATTATTACAAAAAACTCATTATTAACAAGTTTCCCGAAAGTAATTATGCAAAAGTGCTCATTAATCCCAATTTTTTTAAAGAGCTACAAAAAAAACAGAACCAAATAAATTTCATTTACAGCTCAACCTACAAATACTATCAAAACAAACAATTTGATAAAGTAATATATAATTATCATTACGTTGACACTACATACAAAAACAATGTTTTAATGTCGAAGTTTGAGCTGCTTAAAACTCTTTCTGTTGGCAAACAAAGCGATACAGCTACATTTAAAAAAGAACTGATAAATTATGTAAAAAAATATCCTAAATGTGACGAAACAAAATATGCTACAAGCATTCTAGCTTCTCTTACACATAAAAAAGAACGAGCTCCAACAACCGATACAGCAACAGTTATTTCTGTCGATGCATTTGAAAGTGAAAAAGATTCTACCGAAAAAGAAATCTATTCAATTAACAATAAAGCCGTTCATTTTTATGTTTTAGTTATTGACAGTAAAAAAATTAATGTTAATGAAGTAAAATTTAATCTGTCAAACTTTAATATTGACTTTTTTAGTTATATTAATTTTGATGTCAGCAGTATGCTGTTAAATACTAATTTCCAACTGGTTGTTGTTAAGCGATTTAAAAATAAAGATCAAGGAATTAATTATTACGAATCAATAATTGCAAACAATATTGTGTTAAAAGATCTTAAACCAAGTGATTATCGTCACTTCATTATTTCTGTAGATAATTTCAAAATATTCTATCAGGATAAAAACATTAAAAAATATTTAAAGTTTTTTAATAAAAATTATTTAAAAGAAGAATAAAAAACTTGAATTAACACATATAAAAATTCTTCTTTTTGTGTTTTTAGGTTAACAAAAACATTTGCCTTACATTCAATCAAATACAAAAAAAATGAAACAAATAAAAATTCTATGGGTTGACGATGAGATAGAACTTTTAAAACCCCACATACTATTTTTACAAAGCAAAAATTATTTAGTTGAAACAGCCAATAATGGTAATGAGGCAGTTGATGCTGTTCAGAAACAAAAATTCGACATAATTCTTTTAGATGAGAACATGCCCGGACTGAGTGGTTTAGAAACTTTAACTGAAATAAAAAACCTAAATACTACAATTCCTGTAGTAATGATTACTAAAAGTGAAGAAGAATATATTATGGATGAGGCAATTGGCTCAAAAATTTCCGATTACCTCATAAAACCTGTCAATCCTAAACAAATTCTACTTTCAATTAAAAAAATTGTTGACCAAAAACGATTAATTACCGAAAAAACAACTTCTGACTATCAAGCAGAATTTCAAAAAATTGGTGTAAAAATAAACGATTCTTTTACCTATCGCGATTGGGTTGATGTATATAAAAAATTAGTATTTTGGGAACTCGAGCTTGAAAAAGATGAGGGTAATGCAATGGAAGAAGTTCTTAAATTACAAAAATCTGAAGCCAACAAAGAATTTTCAAAGTTTATTAAAAAGAAATACTTCTCGTGGTTCTCTTCCGAAAATGAAGACAAACCTCTGCTTTCGCCTAATATTTTTAAACAAAAAATTATTCCTCTTCTTGATAAAAACGAACAGGTTGTTGTTATTGTTATTGATAATTTTAGATATGACCAATGGAAATATATTCAACCTGAAATTAGTAAATATTTTAATGTTTATGAAGACGAAATTTCGTTCAGTATTTTACCTACAGTAACCCAATATGCACGAAACGCAATGTTTGCCGGACTAATGCCTTCCGAAATAGAAAAATTACATCCTGAATTATGGCTCAATGACGAAGACGAAGGAGGAAAAAATTTACATGAAGAAGAATTACTGAAAAAACAACTCGCCCGATTGGGAAGAAAAGAAAATTTTTATTTCGATAAAATTACAAACCTTAAGGGTGGTAAAAGATTAATCGATAATGCAGCCGCACTCAATAATTATAAATTATCTGTAATAATTATTAATTTTATTGATATGCTTTCGCACGCAAGAACCGACATGGAGATGGTTAAAGAACTTGCAAGCAATGATGCTGCTTACCGTTCAATTACACTCTCGTGGTTTCAGCACTCAACATTATTCGAATTATTAAAAACGCTTTCACAAAAAAAAGTTAAAGTTGTTATCACTACCGACCATGGGACAATAAAAGTAAAAAACCCAACGAAAATTGTTGGAGATAAAAATACAAACACAAATCTCAGATATAAACAAGGTAAAAACATAAACTATAATCCTAAAGAAGTTTTTGAAATATTAAATCCTGCTCAGGCATATCTACCAAGCTCACATCTTAGCTCAACCTATGCTTTTGCTTTAAACGATAACTTTTTTGCATACCCAAACAATTACAACTATTATGCTAATTATTACCGCGACACTTTTCAACACGGTGGCGTTTCCCTCGAAGAGATGCTGATTCCGTTTGTTGTTCTAAGTAATAAATAAAATTTTTAATAAATATAATCTTACACTAATAGCCGTAACATCAAACTACGGCTTTTTTATAAAAAAAATTAAAAGCACAAAACCTATTAACAAACAAAACCCAATAAATTATTTTTTGTCTCATTCAAATTTTATAAATTTACCCGAGTAATATAAACTGTAGCAAAAACAAAACCTTTTTTTCTACAGCTTTAAAGTAATTGCCACTTTTTAAAGACTAAACTTAATATTACTATAATGGAAATAAACGGAATAGTCCGTTTATTTAATTGTTGGCGGTAATAAAACGAAAAAGAGAAATACAATGATACAAAATAGAAAAATTAAAATAAGTGAACTATCTCTTTGGGACGAAAATCCAAGATTTCCAGATAAATATTTCAATCAAACAGAAGAAGAATTGATTAATTTTATTGTTAAGAAAAAAAACTTTAAAATTGAAGAATTATCAAAAGCGATTGTGAAAGATTTTCATCTTCCACAGCTTGAAAAAATAATCGTTT
>QMPG01000011.1 GCA_003648455.1 Bacteroidota bacterium | reverse complement strand
TCGTCCATCATTTTTTTCTTTTTCTTCCCCATTGCTTTACGCAAAGAGTCTGCTTGCCCTCTGGTAAAACCAGCCAGTTTTCTTGAGAGAAGCATAACCTGTTCCTGATATACCGTTATCCCGTAAGTATCGTTAAGATACTCTTCCATTTCAGGAAGGTCATAGTTTATTTTTTCTTTACCATGCTTCCTGTTTATGAAACTTGGTATATTTTCCATAGGCCCCGGGCGATAAAGTGCATTCATGGCAATTAAATCTTCAAACTTGTTGGGTTTAAGATTTCTTAAATGCTTTTTCATTCCCGGAGATTCAAACTGAAATGTTCCTGTAGTGTTTCCGCTACTGTAGAGCTCAAATGTTGGTTTATCATCAAGACTAATATTGTCAATGTCAACATCAACTCCTTTTGAAAGTTTGATGTTTTCAATGGTATCTTTTATTATTGATAATGTTTTTAAACCCAGAAAGTCCATTTTAAGCATACCAACGGGTTCAACAAAACGGCCGTCGTACTGAGTAACCAATAATTCAGAATCTTTAACAGTACACATAGGAATGTGCTCAATTAAGTCGTCTCGTCCAATAATAATTCCACAAGCGTGTATCCCAGTGTGTCTTATTGATCCTTCCAATTCTTCTGCATATTTTAGAGTAGATGCAATTTCTTCGTTGTCAGAATTTCTTGCTTTGTCTAATTCGGGAACTTCTTTATAGGCTTTCTTTAAAGTAATTTTTGGGGTGTCAGGTACTAATTTTGCCAGCTTGTCAGATTCTGATAAAGGAAGTTTCTGAACTCTTGCAACATCACGAATGGCCATTTTTGCAGCCATTGTGCCAAAAGTTATGATGTGCGAAACACGGTTGTAACCATATTTATCTACAACCCATTTTAATATTTTTTCTCTACCATCATCATCAAAATCAATATCAATATCAGGCATTGATATTCGGTCTGGGTTTAGAAAACGTTCGAAAAGTAAGTCGTATTTAAGAGGGTCTATTTGTGTAATTTTAGTGCAATATGCAACAACAGAACCGGCAGCAGAGCCTCTTCCCGGACCAACTATTACACCAAGCTCTCTGGCAGCACGAATAAAATCCCAAACAATAAGAAAATATCCGGGGAAGCCCATTCGTTTAATTGTAGAAAGTTCAAAGTCAATTCTTTCTTTAATTTCTTCGGTTATTTCTGAATATTTTTCTTTTGCTCCTTCGTATGTTAAGAATTCTAAATAATCGTCTTCATTGTCAAATCCTTCGGGCAAAGGAAAGTCTGGCATTATTGGCTTATGGTCAAGCTCGTATGGTTCAATTTTTTCGACAATTTCTTGTGTGTTTGATATTGCTTCAGGCACATCAGAAAAAATTTCAGCCATTTGCTCAGGACTTTTCAGGTATTCTTGTTTTGTGTACCTCATACGGGAAGGGTCGTCAAGGTCTTGTCCTGTGTTTAAGCAAATTAGCCTGTCGTGGGCTTCTGCATCTTCAGCATTAATAAAATGGCAATCGTTTGTGGCTATTAGCTTAACATTGTGTTTTTTTGATAGTTCAATTAATGTTTTGTTAACAATAATCTGATTGTCGTATATTTCTTTGTCCTTACCTGGAATGTCACTTTTATGTAACATCAACTCAAGATAATAATCTTCTCCAAACAGATTTTTAAACCACTCAATTGTTTTAGAGGCATCGTCAATTCTGTTCTTCATTATTAGTTGAGGGATTTCTCCACCAAGACATGCTGATGAAACAATTAATCCTTCGTGATATTTTTCTAATAATTCTTTATCAATTCGTGGTTTATAGTAAAATCCTTCTGTATAAGCAAAGGATGATAGTTTTATTAAATTTTTATATCCTGTAAAGTTTTTTGCCAGAATAATAAGATGGTCTCCACTTCTGTCAATTTTTTCTTTTTGTTGAAATCGATTTATTCTTGCAACATAGGTTTCAATACCTAATATTGGTTTTATTTCTTGTTTTTTTGCTTCGTCGTAAAATTCTTTAACACCAAACATGTTCCCATGGTCTGTAATGGCTATTGAATCCATCCCCAATTCTTTGGCTTTAGCTATAAGCTTTGAAATATTTGAAGCTCCATCTAAAATTGAATATTGAGTATGAACATGAAGATGTGTGAATTTTGTCATTTGTTAAAAATTTGTTAATGAGGTGAATATATAAAAATAGCTAAATAAAATATTGTTTTGTAAATTTACAAAATCAAAAAAAAAAAAATCGATTTGTTGATAAGTATTTAATATCTTTTTTATAAAGGAGAAGAATGCTTTTTTTACAATACGATATTTGCTTAGTTTGAAGTTAGATAGATTTTTTTTATTCTTTAACTCCGAATTTAAAATTCATGCCAAATGACAGAATAAAAGGTTGGTAATCATAATTATCACTTGTTGCAAGAGGTATTGCTAGTCCGGTTTGAAGAAAAAATTTGAAATTTCTGTATCCCAGTTTTCCTGTTAAAACCGGTTCTGCATAAGAAGAAAAACTATGCCCATCTTTATTTACATCAACAAGAACTATTCTTGAAGCAAAACTTCCGTCAAAACCTTTAGTTGTAAAACCAAAATCGGGTTGTATAAAATAGCGATAGATATTAGCTTTGCTTTGGCTTGAAACCAGGTTGTTCTGGTATTCGGCATCTACACTACCAAGTCCATAACCGGAAAATATTGAGAAACGTCCATTGCGTGCTACTTTTGTGTAATAACCAGCAGCTGTTTCTACAAAATTGTGCTTATGATAATAATTACTACTACTTGATTCGCTGCTTTCCCTGTTGCAAAAACTACCATTAAGCATAATCCCGAGATTTTTGGTAATGGCGTATGTAAATTGTGGATCTACTCCGCTAATTCCGGTTCCAATTCCTGCTTGAAATTCGCCTTTATTGCTCAATAGGGGTGTGTTTACAACGTTTGGAATGTAAGCAGGCGAACATGCTTGTAGTATTATTGCAAAAAATAATAAAGAAATTAGTATGGTTTTTATTTTATTCACAATACTAATTTACAAAATAAATAATTACAGGTCAAGTTTTTTATCTTGTTAAGACACTCGAAATTAATTTGTTTGATTGATAATTTTTTTGAACTTTAATATAAAAATACACCTGTAATTTGTTTTATATGAAAAAAGATTGTTTTATCTTTGCACGAAATTTTAAACAATAATAATATGCCTGTAAAAATTAGATTACAAAGACAAGGAAGAAAGAAAAAACCATTCTATCACGTTGTGATAGCAGATAGCAGGGCGCCACGAGATGGTAAGTACATTGAAAGATTAGGTATTTATAATCCAAATACAAATCCTGCTACTATTGAATTAAATTTTGATAGGGCATTATCGTGGCTACAAAAAGGAGCTCAACCAACAGACACATGTAGAGCTATTTTATCTTATAATGGAGTTCTTTACAAAAACCATTTGTTAAATGGTGTGAAAAAAGGTGCTTTTGACGAAGCAACTGCTGAGGTTAAATTTAATGAGTGGAAAACTCAAAAAGAAGCTAAAATTTCTAACCAAAAAGAAGAATTAGCTACTAAAGAACAAGAGCAAATTAAGAAACGTCTTGAAGCTGAGATCAAAATCAACGAGGAAAGAGCTCAGGAATTAGCCAAAAGAAATTCTGAATTAGCTGCTGAAGTTGAAGCTAAAGTAAAAGAAGAAGAGGAAGCAAAAGCAGAGCCTGTTGCAGAATCTGAAACTAAAGTAGAAGCAGAAGCCGTTGAAGAGAAAAAAGAAGATCCTAAGACTGAAGCATAGAACATAGAATGAATTTAAATGATTGTTATTTAATTGGTTCTATTGTCAAGACTCATGGAAATCGTGGGGAGTTGATATTGAAATTCGATAATAATCTATTTTTTGAAACAACAAAGGAATTAGTTTTCATTGATATTGATGGTGAACTAGTTCCTTTTTTTATATACGAATATATACAAAGAACAAGCACAACAGCTATTGTTAAGTTTGACTATATTGATGACTTTATTAAAGCCAAAGAATTTGTTGATTGTAATATTTACATACCAAAAAAAGATATGGCTACTGCCTCTCAGAATATTGTTGACTATGATATAATTGGATATAATGTAGTTGATAAACATTTTGGGAAAGTAGGAGAAATTAATGAAGTAATTGATATTAAGAATAATCCTCTTTTAGTTATTTTAAGGCAAGAAAAAGAAATATTATTTCCTTTTAATGAAAAATTTATTGAAAAAATTGACGAAATAAAAGGAGTGATTGAGGTTGATATGCCGGAAGGTTTGATCGATTTATATTTATGACTTCTATTTTTTGTCAAGTTCTTCGTAAACAGAATTTTTGCTAATAAATTCAGGAACAATCTCCTTCATTAATTTTACAACCTCGAAATTATTTTGTGTTTCTACGTAACCAATGAGATTGCTGATTTTTATCGAAATTTCGTCATAATCATACTTACTGTTTTTTGCAATCATTATTTGAGAATTGTAAGTAGGGATTGTATTTTCTTTTGTGTTTAATAATTCTTCATAAAGTTTTTCTCCCGGACGAAGTCCTGAGAATTGGATTTTAATATCTTTATCTAATGTCAAACCAGAGAATTGAATCATTCTTTTTGCTAAATCAAGGATCTTGACCGATTTGCCCATATCGAAAATAAATATTTCACCTCCTTTGCCCATTGCGCTTGCTTCAAGCACTAACTGACATGCTTCAGGAATAGTCATGAAATATCGGGTAACTTCGGGATGAGTTACAGTGACCGGTCCTCCCATTTCAATTTGCTTTCTAAAACGAGGAATTACAGAACCATTTGAGCCAAGAACATTTCCAAATCTTGTAGTTATGAAATTCGTTTTATGAAATTTGTTTGATGATTGTACATAAATTTCAGCAATTCTTTTTGAAGCACCCATCACATTTGTTGGATTTACAGCTTTGTCTGTTGAAATCATAACAAATGTCCTAACATTATATTTTATTGAAAAATCTGTAATTATTTTTGTTCCAAATATATTTACGCGAATAGCTTCTGTTGGATTGTTTTCCATCATAGGAACATGCTTATATGCCGCAGCATGGTAAACAATTGTGGGTTTAAATGTTTCAAAAACATTATCTACTCTTTCAATGTTAGTTATATCTCCAATAACAACATCAAAATTAATAAATTTATATTTTTCTCTAATTTCAAGTTCAATGTCGTAAAGAGGGGATTCTGCTTGGTCGAAAAGAACAATTTTTTTAGGATTAAATTTAATTAATTGCCTTACAATTTCACTTCCTATTGAACCTGCAGCGCCTGTTACCAAGATTGTTTGATTATCGGTTTGTTCCTTTATTTTTTCTTTATCAAGTATTATTGTTTCTCGTCCTAATAAATCTTCAACTTTAAATTTTTTAATTTGCTTTGAACTCAGTTCTCCGTTTATCCAACTATCAATATCAGGTACTGTTAATATATTAACCTCGTTTTTTAAGCAGATTTCAATAATATTATTTTTTATTTCTTTGTTTGTTATGGGTTTTGCAATGATAAATTGAGATACTAAATTGTTTTCTAGTAAGTAATTTAATTTAGAATATGGATATATATAAACACCTTCAATTTTTTTCTTAGTGTTTTGTTTTACCTTATCTACAAAACCAAGAACATTGTATTTTGTTTTGCTATCTCTTTCTAAAGTTTGTTTTGTAATAATCCCATATTCATCGGCTCCCCATATAATAACATTTTTTGTTTCTTTCTTTTTGTTAAAAATTTCAGAAAAAATTGTCTTAACAATTAACCTTAAAACTGTCATTAAAAAAACTGTAGTAATAAAATCAATAATAACAATTGAAATAGGAATGATGAATGCACCTGTAATGAAATAATAACTAATAGTATTACTTAGCATAAAGAAAATACTACCGTATAAAATCACGAAAAAAATACGTTCTGCATCTTTTATTCCGGTATAACGAATAATTCCTGAGTATGTTCTTCCACAAAAGAAACTGATAATTCTTACTGAAATAACAAATGGAATAACAAAATATAATTGAGCAAAATCTGCTTGCGGAATATTAAAATTAAAACGAAGTAAATATGCTATAGTTATTGAAATTGCAGAGATAAAAACATCAATAATAAAAACAATCCAACGAGGAGTATATTTTTTTTCAAAAATCATAATTTGTATGCGTTATTTAAATACAAAAATATAATAATATTATGATATATATTAGTAAATATAAAGAAAAAAAAGAATGTGTTATCAAAAATGTATATGAAAAAAGGCTGTCAATTTTAAAAAGACAGCCTCTCTAAACTATAAAAGTTTTATTCTATTTTGCAAGATGAATTGCTTCAACAGGACATACTTCAGCACAAGCACCACACTCAGTACATAGTTCAGGATCAATTTTATAAATATCACCTTCTGAAATAGCCTCAACTGGGCATTCACTTATGCATGTTCCACATGCAACACAATCGTCAGAAATTTGATAAGCCATGTTTTTAATTTTTAATTTATTAATAATTTGTTACAAAGTTAATTTACATATTTTAAAAAAAAAGCAAAAACTTTATTTTTTTTTAGATTATTTAAAAATTATGTTAGTACACCAATAATTGTTTGTGTTCCTTTTACTTTTTGTTTTAGTTTGACATTTATTTTTGTGTCAATAGGTAGAAATAAATCAACACGTGAGCCAAATTTGATAAACCCTAGTTCAGAGCCTTGTTTGTGTGATTCGTCTTTATTTACAAAAGCTACAACCCTTCTTGCTACAGCTCCTGCTATTTGTCTTACTAAAATCGCTTTACCATCTTTTATTTTTATAACAGTTGTCATATTTTCGTTATCTGTTGATGATTTTGGTAAAAATGCTGCAATGTGTTTACCATCGTGATGTTTTTTATAAACAATTGTGCCACTAACAGGGAGCCAGTTAATATGAATGTTCCAAATAGACATGAATACCGAAACTTTTAACATTTTTTGTTTGAAAAATTCGTTTTCTGTTGTTTCTTCAATAGCAACAATTTCGCCATCGGCAGGAGATAAAATGTTTTTTTCATCAATTGTTGCAATTCTCTTTGGTTTTCTAAAGAAGATGAAAATGATGAAATAAATAATAAAAGACGTTACAAAAAATAGCTGGTAAACTAAGTGTTTATTTTTAAAAGATAAATATATTGAAATGTTAATGGGTAATAATATTAAAAAGATTACTATTAAAAATCGATGCCCAGTTTTGTGTATTGTCATAAATAATCAGTTTTATTTACAAAATTAAAAAAAATAAATAATTAATTAATTAATTGCAGATAGGTAAAAATAATTGGTGCAGATAATAAAACGCTATCAATTCTGTCTAAAATTCCACCATGACCGGGAAATATTTTACCAGAGTCTTTTATTTTTATACTTCTTTTAAACAACGATTCTACTAAGTCTCCAAAAGTGCCCATTATAACAATAATTGTTGAAATAACAAACCAATGAATTAATGGTAAATCAGGATAAAATTTTGAAAGAATAAAGGATGTTGCTAAGGATGTAATTGCTCCACCCAAAAAGCCCTCCCATGATTTTTTTGGTGATATGCGGGGAAATAGTCTGTGTTTTCCAAAACTTACTCCAAAAATATATGCACCAGTGTCGCTTGCCCAAAGCATTATAAAGAAACTTAATAAAATATTAGGTGTGTAAATTACGTTTAGATTGCCTCTAAAAACAAAAAAATTAAACATTGAAATAGGTATTGCTATATATATTATACCAAGCAAAGTGTACCCAATATTTGAAAACGGCTTTTTGTTATTGCGAAATAATTCGTAAATAAAGACGAAAATAAATAAAGGTATAAATATTGTGAAAATTTTATAGTCAACAATATTTTGAGCAAATAAATAATTGCTTATAAAAAATGATGTGCCTATAAAAACCCCATAATTTTTTTGAGCACGGATTCTTTCTTTAACTGAAATTCGATAAAATTCATTCATGCTTAATATTATGAGTGTTAATGATAATATTAAGAATGTTATTTTTCCAATTAAAATACAGCTTACAATAACTAGTACAAAAATAAAACCGGTGATGCTTCTTTTTATTAAATTGCTCAATTTTTTAATTTATTTATTAGATATTTTGCTTTAATAACATTTCCTGCTTTTACATATATATCAATATCGCCAATTGTAATGTATGCAGAATCTTGTTTGTTTATAATTACTGCTTGTATATCATTATCGGCTAACATATCTTTTATTATTTCTGCCAAATAGGCTTGATTTGTCGTGAAAATGTTAACCCAATCTTTTTCCAAGTTATTATTTTTTGATGTCTTCTTTATTTTTCAATTCTTTTTTTTCTTTAGAATTTTTATTGCCAAAATCTCTTTTCCCAAATATTTCTTCAAGATTTTCGCTGAAAATAACTTCTTTTTCTAATAATAATTCTGCTAATTTTTTTAAGCCGCCTTTGTTTTTTGTTAAAATATCATAAGCTCTTTTATATTGTTTTTCAACAATAGAATTAACTTCTTTGTCAAGAACTTCTGCGGTTTTTTCGCTATAAGGTTTTGTGAAAGAATATTCTGATTGTCCTGTTGAATCATAGAAACTTAGATTGCCAATTTTTTTACTCATTCCGTAGTAAGCAACCATTGCATATGCTTGTTTTGTAACTTTTTCTAAATCATTTAAAGCTCCTGTTGAAATTTTTCCGAAAGTTATTTCTTCAGATACTCTTCCACCTAGAGCAGCACACATCTCGTCAAGAATTTGATCGGTAGTTGTTATTTGTCGTTCGTTTGGAAGATACCAAGCAGCTCCCAAGGCAGCACCTCGTGGAATAATTGTGACTTTGATAAGAGGGTGAGCGTGTTCAAGCAACCAACTAACTGTGGCATGACCTGCTTCATGGTATGCAATAGTTTTTTTCTCCTCAGGTGAAATTATTTTGTTTTTTTTCTCTAAGCCGCCAATTATCCTGTCAACAGCGTCAAGAAAATCTTGTCGCTCAACCATTTTTTTGTTTTTTCTGGCAGCAATAAGAGCAGCTTCGTTACAAACATTTGCAATATCAGCACCAGAGAAACCGGGAGTTTGTTTTGAAAGAAAATCAATATTAACATCTGATGATATTTTTTTTAATGGGCGTAAGTGTACGCTAAAAATTTCTTTACGCTCATTTAAGTCAGGTAATTCAACTTGTATTTGTCGATCAAAACGACCGGCACGAAGCAGAGCTTTATCTAATACATCAGCTCTGTTTGTAGCAGCCAGAATAATTACTCCGCTGTTTGTGTCAAAGCCGTCCATTTCTGTAAGAAGTTGATTTAGGGTGTTTTCTCTTTCGTCATTAGCACCCATGTTAGGGTTCTTGCCACGAGCTCTACCAATAGCATCAATTTCATCGATAAAAATTATACAAGGCGCTTTTGTTTTTGCTTGTTTAAACAAATCACGGACACGTGATGCTCCAACACCAACAAACATTTCAACAAAATCGGAGCCAGACATTGAGAAAAAAGGAACATGTGCCTCGCCGGCAACAGCTCTAGCCAAAAGAGTTTTCCCTGTTCCCGGAGGTCCAATTAGTAATGCTCCCTTTGGAATTTTACCTCCTAAGTTTGTGTATTTTGTAGGATTTTTTAAAAAATCAACAATTTCCTTTATTTCAACTTTAGCTTCTGCTAATCCGGCAACATCTTTAAAATCAATTTTTACTTCAACATCATCTCCATTAAATATTTTAGCTTTTGATTTTCCAATGTTGAAAATTTGTCCTCCAGCACTGTTGCCTCCGCTCATTTTTTTTAACACAAAAACCCAAATAGCAATTAATATTATTATTGGCAGAAGCCAACTTAAAATATTTCCAAGGTGGTCTTCTCTTTTTTCATAACTGACATAAATTTTATCGTTTTCAGGAAAAGATTCTTGAGCTTTTTCTATTTGTTCCGAAAAATAATCAACAGAACCTATAGTGAAATAATAATGAGGTCCTGCTTTTGATGCTGAATTAAAATTCGATTTAAATAGCTCTTTATATCGTCCTGAGTTTAATCTGTCTTGTTTTATGAAAACTTCAACTTTTTCTTTGTTGATTACAATAACTTTTTCGACATCATGATTAAGTAGCATCTTGTTTTTAAAATCATGCCAGTTTGTCTGAATTGGGTTTGATCCAATGTTTAAAAACTGAAAAGCAATAATGGCAATAGCCAAAATTCCATATATCCAATATATGTTAAATTTAGGTTTTTTTGTTTTTTCGGGTTTTTTATTTTCTGGAATTGAATTATTCATTTTTTTATTTTAAAATAAGTATAATAATTTATTTAGATTCTTCAATGGTTTGAATTTTTGCATCTGCCCACAAACCTTCTAAATTATAAAAATCTCTGTATTCTTTCTGAAAGATGTGTACTATTACCATTCCATAGTCTAATAAAATCCATTGAGAGTTTTGTGTGCCTTCTTTATGAAGAGGTCTTTCGTGGAGTTCTTTTTTTACAAAGGCTTCTACAGAATCAGCTATTGCATCAACTTGTGTGTTTGAATCACCATGACAAATAATAAAATTATCAGCAATTGATTGTTCTAGTTGTGTTATATCTAAATTTACAATGCTTTTTCCTTTTTTTTCTTGAATACCTTTAATAATATTCTCTACTAATTGTTTTGTTAACATTTAATAATTTTTGAGTGGATATTTTTTACAAATTTAATCAATTTTAATTACAATTTAAATTGTATTACATAATTGCTTTACAAAAAACGTGCAAATTTTTATATTATGTCAAATACCTTTATATCTTACTTTGATAATAGACAATAGATTTAAATTTAATCCGCTTATTTATGCAAAAACGAAGTGAATTGCATGAATAAGCGATGGATAGAAGGGCGTAAAGCGGTAACCGAACCGCCAGCTGGCGGTGAGCTCACGCAAGTAAACCCCGCATTAGAAGTACCCGAATTTGGGGTTTTAAAAACACCAAATTTGTTGGTAATTCTTAAGCGTAGAAAAATTATGAATTTTTCGGGTTAAAGTGTAAAAAATAATATATAACATATTTTTTTTAAAATAAATATTAATGATATTTGCGAGAATTAAATAAATAATTTATGATGAAAAAAATTACACCAATTTTACTTTTTGTGTTTTTAACACAGGGTTTGTTTGCACAATTTAGTGTTAAAGGAGAATTTCGTCCTAGAGGAGAAGTCCGTGACGGGTATTCGTTATTACCGGATTCTTCAAAAGAACCGGCTGCATTTATAAGTCAACGTAGTAGAATGACTTTTTCTTATAACAATAGTAAATATAAGGTTTGTTTTTCGTTACAAGATGTTAGAGTGTGGGGAGATGAAACTTTGTATAGTTCAACTTCAGTAAAAGGTGATGATGCTAGTGTTGATGTTCATGAAGCTTGGGTTGAGTTATTACTAAGTGAAAAATCAAAGTTAAAAGTTGGTCGTCAAGAAATGAAGTATGACGATCAAAGATTGATTGCAAAACGAAATTGGGGACAAACAGGATTGGCTTACGATGCTTTATTATATGAATTTAATAGTGCTAATTTTGAGCTTGATTTTGGTCTTTCTTTGAATAATGATAAAGAAAATAATTTTGGGAATCTTTATACTCCTGATAAAATGAAAACATTAGATTTTGTTTATTTAAAAAAGAAATTTAACGATAATTTGAATATTTCCTTAATAAGTATTGCTTCGGGTTTTGAGAAAGAAAATAATTCAGAGACCATTTATGTTAAAGGTAGTTATGGTACAAATATTGTTTATCAAAAAAATAATTTTAAAATTACAGGTTTTGCTTATTATCAGAATGGAAAAAATAAAATAGGACAAGATGTAAATGCGTTTTTCTTAGGATTAAGTAATGATTATAAAATTAATAAAATTTTGATAACTGCCGGCATTGACTATTTGTCAGGTCAAGATGCTTCAAGCACAGATTCGTCTTATATAAAAACAGACCATCGTTTTGATATTTTATATGGTTCGCGAGCAAGTCATTATGGAAATATGGCATATTTTTCCAACATTAATAAGGCAACAGATAATGGGGGGCTGGTTAATATTTTTGCAAAAGTAAAATACTCGCTTCTTGAGAAAAACAATATTAGTGTTAATTATCATTTATTTATGTTGGCAAATAATGTTGAAGATAATACATATACCGGCTCTGGGTTTAAGAACTTAGATAAAAATCTTGGATCAGAGATTGATATTATTTTTACTCATAAGTTTAGAAAAGATGTTAAATTACAAATGGGTTATTCCTTCTTAAAGCCAACTAATTCATTGGAAATTATTCAAAATGTTAGTGAAGAGAAATGCAGGTTGCCTCAATGGGGTTGGATTATGTTAACTGTAACACCAAATATTTTTAAATCTAAAGAATAAATTTCCACCATGTTTTATTTGTCAAAGTTTGTTACTTTTGTAAAGTAGCAAACTTTTTTATTTTCAGTATGATAGCTAAATTTATAGGAAAAAACACAATTAAGTTAGACGCAGTTAGCTCTACCAACTCGTATGCTCTTGATTTAGTAAAAGAAGGTTTTGTTGAAGAAGGGCTTGCTATAGTTGCAAAATATCAAACGTGTGGAAAAGGACAGCAAAATAATTTTTGGGAAAGTGAGAAAGCAAAAAATTTATTATTGTCAATAATCTTTCATCCTGATTTTGTGAGAGTCGAAGAACAGTTTCTAATTTCAAAAGCTGTCTCGCTTGCTGTTGCTGATTTTGTTAGCACTAAAGTAGGTAATGCTACAATTAAATGGCCTAATGACATTTATGTTGACGATAGAAAAATTTCGGGAATTTTAATAGAAAATACCTTGTCGGGAAATTTGATTAGCAATACTATTGTAGGGATTGGTCTAAATATAAATCAAACAAATTTTATAAGTGATGCTCCTAATCCTGCTTCGTTAAAATCATTAACAAAAAAAACATATAATCTTGACGATTGTTTTAAGCAATTGTGTTTTTATATTGAAAAGCGTTATGAAGAACTCAAAGCTGATTTTAATATTACGAATTCAGATTATTTGAAAAGATTATATCGCTTCAATTCATTTTATTCATATAAGAGCAAAGGAGAGGAGTTTGTAGCCAGAATTATTGGAGTTGAAAATAATGGGGAATTGATTCTTGAAACAAAACAACAAGAAATAAGAAAATATTTTTTTAAGGAAGTTACTTTTTTGCAAAAATAATATTTCTTTAGAATTTGCGGATTCAAATTCGTCAATATAAATTACGCCAACAAATTGCAACAGCCTCTATTATGACAAAGATGCTGTAATAATAGAGGTTGCTGATTTTTCAACTATTCTCTTTCTTTTTTTGAAATAACAGTCTGGTTTAAAACTCAATAAATTTATTCTTCTTTTCTTTTAAAAAATTCTTTTGCAAAAATTCCTATTAATAATAAAATTAATATTGATGAACTTGCTATTGAAATGTTATTTCCAATAACATATGATTTAGGTTCAAACCTAAACTCAATTGTGTGCTTTCCTTCCGGAATTTTCATAGCACGTAAAACATAATTAGCTCTAAAGTGTGGCGATAATTTTCCGTCAATAAAAGCTTTCCACCCTTTACTGTAATATATTTCTGAAAACACTGCAAGCTCTTCAAATTTTGAATTTGATGTGTATTTTAAGTAAGTAGGAGTGTATTTGTTTAGTTTAATGTAAGCAGATGAATCATTTTTGTATATAAAACCATTTACTTGATTAGCGAATCGTTTGTCGACAATTAATTCGGTTGCTGGATTGAAATTTGATAATTCTGCAATTTCAGAATCGGCATTTTCAACTATTTTGTAATTTTTTACAAACCATGCATTGCCAAGTGCGTTTGGATTTTTTTGAACCATTGGTTGATTATTACCCTTTGATGGGAGAACAAAGTATTTTGTGTTAAGCATATTCAAAACAACCATATTGTTTTTGCTTATCTGATAATCAATAAGTTCTTGATATCGTTTCATTTTTGCACCGTGATATCCTCCTATTGATTTGTGGAAATAAGCAGTGCTGGCATCGTTAAAGGTATTAACTGCTAAATTAAAAACTCGGTAATCAGTAGAAAAATTTAATGTTGTAAATTTTATATTATTAATGTCATCAATTGTAATTTTGTTTTTATTTTCATGTTTGAATTCAGCAATCTTGTTATCAATCTGTTCTTGTATTTTCGGGTTTTCATTTATTTCAGATTGCAAAATTTGCATGTCGTATTGCTGAGGATGATATGGAGTTTTTACCTCTTTTTTTGCCACAAAATTGTTGTTGTTAAGGTAACGTTTATTAATAGGCCACATATCAATAAGAATTAACACAGCTAATAATGCAATTGCAGTGTTTTTGTTAATTTTTTTAATATAAGCAGTAAATAAAACAGTAGCAGAAAGAAGAATAAATATTAATGAGCGAAATGCATCTGCTTGTAATAAAGATTTTCTATCAGCCTGCCATGCATTAATTAACCAATCGGGATAACCTGAGGCAATATATTGTGCATCACCACTTGCTTTGAAGTCGAAAAAAGCACCCGGAAGTAATGTGAAAAATAAAGTGATACCACCAACAATATAAAGAGAGTATTTGAATGCTTTCATAAAAGATTTTTTGTCAACTTCGCCATCAAAAATCTTTTTTAATCCTAAGAAAGCTAATAATGGCATAGTAAATTCGGCAATAACAAGTATCATCGATACCGTTCTGAATTTATTATATCCGGGGAAATAATCGAGAAATAAGTTTGTTAAAGGCATAAAATTTTTGCCCCAAGCCAACAAAATTGAAAGAATAGTTGCCGACAAAAGCCACCATTTTGTTCTTCCTTTAAGTATGAATAAAGATAAAATAAAAAGGAAGAAAACAATTGCTCCTATATAAACAGGACCCGAAGTAAAAGGTTGTGTGCCCCAATAACAAGGTTGTTGTTTAATAATTTTTCGGGCATTAGGCACATTGTTTTCTTTCAGAACTTTATAAGTCTCTGAATTAGTAGTTAAAGAACCACCAGAAGCACCTCCTTTAAAATTTGGTATTAAAAGAGTGAGTGTTTCATCAATTCCGTAACTCCATGATGTAGCATAGTCTTTATCTAAACCCGAAGTTTTGTTTTCTTTATCTGCAGAGAGCTCAGATTTTCCTCTGGTTGAATACTTGCTGTATTCGTATGTTAGCCATATGTTGCTAATGTTACTCCCAATAGCCAATATTGCTGCTATTATTAGTACGCCAAGCGTTTTAAAAAATTGTTTTAAAATTTTATTCTTATATGAATATATGAATTGAACAATGCCAAAAATTAAAATTATTAGCCCTGAATAATATGTTATTTGTAAATGATTTACTAATAATTGTAAAGCAAAAAATATTGCAAAAATTATGCTTCCTATATACAGATTTTTTTTAAAGGCATAATACACTCCTGCAATAATAACCGGCATGTATCCAATAGCTATAACTTTAGTAGTATGCCCGGCAGCTATTATTATAAAAAAATAGGATGAAAATCCATATGCCAATGAACCAACAATACTTAACCAAGGGTTTACACCAAAAAGTAGTAATGCTATATAAAAACTGAGGAAATAGAGAAAAATAAAATTTGCAGGGCGTGCTCCATTATTAAAACTAAAAAAATAATGAATGTATTTAATAAAACTTTTTGTTGTAGGATTGGATGTTAAATAAGTTGGCATTCCTCCAAACATACTGTTTGACCAGAGTACGTTTTCTCCGGTTTCTTTTTTATAATCTCTAAGTTCTTTCGACATACCATAATAATTGGTCATGTCTGATTGCTTTATTTTTTTACCTTCTAACAAAGGCGTAAAATATGTAAACGAAAGAGTTAAAAATAGAAGTACTGCTACAATATGAGGAATAATTTTTTTAAAAGAAATATTTGTCATGATTATAATAAGTTTAAAATAAATTATCTTTGCTTTTTGCAAACTTAATTTTTTTTATGCAATATTTGAATATTATTTTTCAAAAATTTTAATTTTAAAATATATTTCATTGGGGATAATTCAGAGACAAACAATTAAGGGTAGTATATATTCATACATTGGGGCATTTATTGGGTTTGTTAATGTCGGCTTACTTATACCCAAAATATTTTTAACAAATCAGGTTGGATTAACTAATTTATTACTTGCAATATCAATAATCTTGATTCAATTTGCAGGACTTGGTGTTAATAGTGTTACTACTCGACTTTTCCCTTATTTTAGAAACGATAAAAACAATAATAATGGTTATTTATTCATTGCTTTAATAGTGACATTAATAGGTTTTTGCTTGGCTTTGTTAGCGTTTTTTATTTTTACCCCTTATATTATTGAGCAAAATGTAAATAAATCGCCTCTTTTTGTTAAATATATATATTATATAATCCCTTTAACTTTTTTCACCCTTATTTTTAATGTTTTAGATAATTATAACAAAGTTTTGTATGATGCTGTTTTTGGTACATTTTTGAGAGATTTTGTTTGCCGAATATTGAATTTTGTTATAATACTGTTTTTTGCTTTTAATATTATTGATTTTGATAAATACGTATTGTTATACGTATTAGTTTATAGTTCTCCGGCTTTTTTTATTACCGTTTTACTTTTGAAGAGAAAGCAGTTTAATTTAAAACCCAACTTGTCTTTTATTACTCCTGAATTGAAGAAGATGATGATTAGTGTTGCTTTTTTTGGTTTGCTGACAGGGTTTAGTGCAATGGCAATAGTAAATATTGATAGGTATATGATAAATTCAATGATAGACCTTAGTGCAACAGGTATTTATTCAATCACATTCTTTTTTGGTACATTAATAATAATTCCTGCTCGTTCATTACGTAAAGTGTCATCTGCAATTATTGCCGATGCATGGAAAGAAAAGGATGTAAAAACAATTAATCAGATTTATTTTAAAAGCACAATTAATCAATTAATTATTGGGTCGTTACTTTTCATTGGTATTTGGGCAAATATTAATAATGTTTTTCAATTTTTGCCATCAGACTATCAGTCAGGTAAATATGTGATTTTGTTTATTGGCTTATTAAATTTATTTGATATGTCGTCAGGGGTAAGTGGTTCAATTATTTCAACTTCGAGAGACTACAGAATTTTGACATATTTATTAGTGGCTTTTCTTGTATTGGTGGTTGTTTCAAATTTAATTTTTATTCCAATATTTGGAATTGTTGGAGCAGCTTTGGCTTCTTTAATATCTAACTTTTTATTTCTTTTTTCTAAGTATATATTCTTAGTTAAAAAATATAAAATGCAACCTTATAATTATAAACATTTATTAATTGTTTTGATTTCGGCAGGTAGTTATTTATTAAGTTTATTAATTCCTGAAATGAGTAACTTTTATTTCGATATTATTGTGAGAAGTGCTTTTATTACAATAATCTTTTTCTTCTTAATATATTTTACAAAAGTGTCAGATGAAATTAATCAAACAGTAGAAAAGTTTTTGAGATTTATTTTAAAGAAAGAATAAATTATTGTTGTTTAAGCAATTCCTCAAACAACAACAAATCTGATTTATAAGTAATTTTAATATTTTCTTCAGAGCCGTTAACTATAAATATTTTTTCATCTTTCAGGTACTTCAATACGACACTGCAATCGTCTGTTGTCATAAAATTTGGGTCTTGTAAAGCAATCTCATAAGCTTTTTTTATTGTGCTTAACTTAAAAGCTTGTGGTGTTTGACTGATTTTCAGATATTTTCTATTCGGAATTTTTTTAATAAAACCGTTTTTGTCAATTTCCATAATTGTGTCTGTTGCAGGAACGGCAACATCAACAGAGTTATATTCTTTTAGTGCATTAACAACATTTTCAATAATATTATTACTAACTAAAGGTCTTACAGCATCATGAAAAATTAAGTTGATGTTATCATGGTTTTCTTCTGTTTTATAGGCATTAATGGCAGAAAGACTTGAGCCGTTTCTATCTTTGCCTCCGGCTAGTATTTTTTTTACTTTTGAGAAATTATTATTTGTAATAATTGTTTTTATTTCTGAAAAATAATCTGTATTAATAACAATTGCAATTTCGTCAATAGAATTAGCTTTTTGAAAAGTGTTTATTGTGTATTCTATTAATGTTTTACCGGCTACTTCAATAAATTGCTTTGGTAGTTTTGATTCTAGACGTAATCCTGAACCACCGGCTAATATTATTGCAATATTTTTATTCATATAATCTGTTTTTAGAATATTATATTTCCCAAACAGGTAAAAAAAAGCCTTGCTAATTCTAACAAGGCTCATATATGTAATATTATTTTATTTAAGAGTACGTTTTACTTCTCTTTCTTCATATGCTTCAATAATATCGGAAACTTTAATATCGTTAAATTTCTCAATATTAAGACCACATTCGTAGCCTGATGCTACTTCTTTAACATCGTCTTTAAATCGTTTAAGAGAACCGAGTTCACCGGTATAAATAACTATACCATCTCTAATAACTCTAATTTTTGAGTTACGATTGATTTTTCCTTCTTTAACTATACATCCTGCGATAGTACCAACTTTAGTTATTCTAAAGGTTTCTCTAATTTCAGCGGTACCAACAATCTCTTCTTTAATTTCAGGAGCAAGCATGCCTTCCATAGCATCTTTCAGCTCATTAATTGCATCGTAGATAATAGAGTAAAGACGAATTTCAATTTCTTCTTTTTCGGCTAATTTTCTAGCTCCCATTGAAGGTCTAACTTGGAACCCAATAATAATTGCTTCAGAAGCAGCTGCAAGAAGAACATCAGATTCTGATATTTGTCCAACAGCTTTGTGAATTACATTTATTTGAATTTCTTCGGTCGATAGTTTAACCAGAGAATCTGATAAAGCTTCAATAGAACCGTCAACGTCACCTTTAATAATTACATTAAGTTCCTGGAAGTTTCCAATTGCAATACGTCTTCCAATTTCATCAAGAGTGATATGTTTTTGTGTTCTTAAGCTCTGCTCTCGTTGCAATTGCTCACGTTTATTAGCAATTTCTTTAGCTTCGTGGTCGGAGCTCATAATGTTAAACGTGTCACCTGCCTGAGGAGCTCCATTTAATCCAAGAATTAGAGCCGGAGAAGAAGGTACTGCTTCTTCAATCCTATTGCCTCGTTCGTTATACATTGCTTTAATTCTACCAGTGTAGCTGCCTGCTAAAACAATATCTCCAATTTTTAGAGTTCCTGATTTTACAAGTACTGTTGCAACATAACCTTTTCCTTTATCTAAGGATGATTCAATAATTGTTCCCTGTGCTTTTTTGTTTGGATTAGCTTTTAAATCAAGCATCTCTGCTTCTAATAGAACTTTTTCGAGTAATTCCTCAATATGTTCGCCATTTTTTGCTGAGATATCTTGAGATTGATATTTTCCGCCCCAGTCTTCAACCAAATAATTCATTGCTGCAAGTTGTTCTTTAATTTTTTCAGCACTTGCTCCGGGTTTGTCTATTTTATTAATTGCAAAAACAATAGGAACACCTGCAGCAGAGGCATGATTAATTGCTTCAATTGTTTGAGGCATAATATTATCGTCGGCAGCAATAATGATAATTGCAATATCTGTAATTTGAGCACCACGTGCACGCATAGCAGTAAAAGCTTCGTGTCCTGGTGTGTCAAGGAATGTTATTCTTTTCCCGTTTTCTAATTGTACATTGTAAGCACCAATATGTTGAGTTATACCTCCTGCTTCACCGGCAATTACATTTGCATGACGGATATAATCCAGTAATGAAGTTTTTCCATGATCTACATGACCCATAACCGTAACAATTGGAGGTCGAGGTAATAAATTCTTTTCATCATCGACTTCTGCTTCGTCTTCGTTTATTGCATTTACAACATCTGCACTAACAAAATTTACTTTGTAATTGAATTCATCTGCTACCAACTCCATAGTCTCTGCGTCTAATCGTTGATTGATTGATACAAATAAGCCTAAATTCATACATGTTTGGATAACCTCATTAACAGGGGTATTCATCATATTTGCTAATTCGTTAACAGAAACGAACTCGGTAACTTTTAAAATATTTTTTTGTTTTAATTTTTCTTCAGTTCTTAATAACGCTTTTTGACTAATTGCATCTCTTTTTTCTCTTCGGTGTTTTGCTCCTTTTGATTTCGTTTTTGACGTTAATCTTGCAAGAGTTTCTTTAATTTGTTGTTGAACTTCTTCTTCGCTAATTTCTTTTTTTATTACCGGTCTTCTTTTTTTGAATTGTTTTTTCCCGTGGTCTTTTTTAGATTTATCAGATTGTTGAGACAAGTTTACTTTGTCTTTTCTTATTCTTTTCCTTTTTTTCTTCTTTTGTTGATTTTTTTCTTCAATAGATTTTTCAGAAGCTGTTTTTTTTGCTGGCAAATCAATTTTCCCGACTATAGTTGGTCCGGATAATTTTTTAACTTTTGATTGATATATTTTATCCTCTGATTTTCCGCTTGCTAAATCTTTTTTTGTTTCAATAATAGGTTTTTCAACAGTTGATTTGCTTTCTTCTTTTCTATAGCTTTCTTTTTGTTTCTTAGCCTCTTCTTTTTTTTGTTTTTTCTCTTTTTCTTTTTCTTTTTTTGTTTTTTTTGCAGGACGAGTTTTTTGATTAATTGAACTTAAATCAATCTTTCCTACAACTTTTATTTTACTATCGTCTGTTGTTTCTTTTTCCTTTTCTGATTTTTTTTCTTTTTCAGCTTTTATGGGCTTTTCTTCTTCTTCTTCTTCTTGTTTTGTAGATGGCTCTTCTTTTGGCTTTGGCTTAGACGCTGGCTTGCTTTCTTCTTTTGGTTTTTCTTCTTTTTTCACCTCTTTTGGTTTTGTCTCTGCAGGCTTTGACTCAACAGGCTTTATCTCTTCTTTTACTTCTTTTTTTGTTTCTGAAGTTTTTTTAGTTTCCTTTTTAGACTCTTCAAGATTTATTTTGCCAACTATTTTTACATTATCCTTTTCTGTTGCTTTTTCTTCAACTTCAACAGGGATGTCTTCTTCTTCAATAGAGATAGTTTCCTTTTTTTCTCTTGTTTTATGAAGATCCAGACTTTCCGATTCTTTTTTAACTATAATGTCAGAACGAAATTCTTTTGCCAAAAGTTCAAAAATATCTTCATCTATTTTTGTGTTAGGATTAGATTCAATCTTAACATTTTTTTTATGAAGATACTCAACGATTGTCGATATTCCAACATTAAATTCACGTGCGATCTTACTTAGTCTTTTATTTTTTTTGCCTTGTGCCATACTATAAGTTAAAAAGCTATAATTATTTTTTGTAAAATTAGTCTTTAATATTTATTATTCAAATTCAGCTTTTAAAATTCGAATAACTTCATTTATTGTTTCTTCTTCAAGATCTGTACGAGTTATTAAATCCTGAGCAGTTAAACTGATAACACTTTTAGCTGTGTCGCAGCCAATAGCTTTTAGTTCATCAATAACCCAGCCTTCAATTTCATCTCCAAATTCATCTAAATCAACATCTTCGTCGTCTTCTTTTATGTCGCGATAAACTTCAATTTCGTAGCCTGTTAGTTGACTTGCTAATTTTATGTTTGAGCCACCTTTACCAATAGCCATTGATACTTGGTCAGGGTCTAAATATACTTCAGCTTTAAGATTTTCTTCGTTAAGTTTTATTGCGTTTACTTTTGCAGGACTTAATGCGCGTTGAATATAAAGTTGAGTATTATTTGTGTAGTTAATAACATCAATGTTTTCATTTCTAAGTTCTCTAACGATTCCATGAATACGAGAACCTTTAATCCCAACACAAGCTCCAACAGGGTCAATTCTGTCGTCGTAAGATTCTACCGCAACTTTAGCTCTTTCGCCGGGAATTCTTTTAATGTTTTTTATTGTGATTAATCCGTCGAATATTTCAGGAACTTCTAATTCAAATAATCTTTCGAGAAAAACAGGAGAGGTGCGAGATAAAATAATTATTGGATTGTTGTTTCTCATTTCAACTTTCACAACAACAGCTTTAGTATTTTCTCCTTTTCTGAAATAATCTGAAGGTATTTGCTCTGATTTTGGCAATATTAGCTCGTTGCCTTCATCGTCGAGAACATAAATTTCTTTTTTCCAAACCTGATATACTTCACCGTTAATTAAATCGCCGATTTTGTCTTTATATTTTGAGTAAATATTGTCTTTCTCAAGTTCAAGGATGCGTGCTGTTAAGTTTTGTCGTATCGATAAAATTGTTCTTCTTCCAAAATCAACAAGCTTAACCTCATCGGTTACTTCTTCACCCACTTCATAATCTTCGTCAATTTTTTTTGCTTCTGTGAGTGTTATTTGTAGATTTTTATCTTCAATTTTATCATCTTCAACTACAGTTCTGTTTCTCCATATTTCAAAATCGCCCTTGTCAATATTTATGATAATATCGAAATTTTCGTCGGTTTCATATTTTTTTAATAAAATACTCCTAAATACATCTTCTAAGACTCTCATCATTGTTGCTCTGTCAATGTTCTTGAGTTCTTTAAATTCCGAGAATGTGTCAATTAGGTTAAGATTTTCCATTTTGTTATTTCTTTTTTAAAAAGTGATTATTGCTTTTGTCGATTTTATTTTTTCTAAATCAAACTCTAGCTTTTCTATCACTGTTTGTTTTTTGTTATTAATTTTTATTTTCTTTTCTATTTCTAGTTCAATTTTGTTATTGTTGAATGAAAGCAATTTGCCTGTGTGCTTTTCTCCTTCTGTTGTGAGGACTTCAACCATTTTGTTAATGTTCTTTTCATATTGCAAAGGAACTTTAAATGCTTGGTCTAAACCAGGGGTTGATACTTCCAAACTAAAATCTTCAAGGTCTCTGTCTAAATTAAATTCTATTGCACGACTTATCTTTACACAATCGTCAATAGTTACATTTTTTTCACTGTCGATGTAAACAAAGATTTTGTTAGTTGGTTTTATTTCTATATCAACAATAACTATATTTTCTTCTTTAGTTTTATCTTTAATTAATGCTAATATTTGCTCTTTTGTTATCATCCTGTAAGTTTAGTTAATAAAATAGGGGACTTTGTCCCCTATCCAACTCCTCTATAATTTTTTGCAAATATATGTATAAAAGTTTAATAATCAAAATAAAGGATGTGAAAAGTGTGGAAAATGGCTGTAAATTTTAGAGTGTTTTGTTATTATTATATTTTTTTGAGAAGCTAATTGAGATTTTTACAACGGAAAATATATATCATAGTTGTATACGCCAACACTTTGAGTTTTTTTGGAATGAATTTTTTAGTTATTAATTAATAATTCATAATTTTTATTTTCATACTTATATTTCACTATTCCTAATTTATGATTATAATAAATCTCGCTTACCGGAACACTATCAAGTGAAGTAAAATAATATACATTTTTTAGCATAATTCCATTAACGCTAAAGTTTTCATTTAGCTCTTCCAATTTGTACATTTTATCCATAAAAAAAATAAGGGGTTTATATACTCTGTTTTTTCCATATGAAACTTTGATAGATTTA